>CAYWGP010000030.1:0-3434 GCA_964458155.1 uncultured Bacteroides sp. | reverse complement strand
AGAAATACAATATTCCTGTAGTTGAGGATGCAGCGGAGGCGCTCGGGATTCGTTTTCAGAATAAAGCGGCCGGTTCCTTTGGCAAGATTGGCATTCTCTCGTTCAACGGAAATAAAATTCTCAATACGTCTGGTGGTGGAATGCTTCTTTCAGACGATACCGAGATCATTGAGAAAGCACGGTACCTTGCTACTCAGGCGAGGGATAATGCACCTTATTACTTACACAGTACTATCGGCTATAACTACAGAATGAGTAATATTTTGGCAGGAGTGGGATGTGGCCAAATGGAGGTTATTGATGAGCGGGTGAAGCAGAAAAGGGACAATCACTTTTTTTACAGGGAGTTCATGGAGCAGGTGGAGGGGATTACTATACTGAAAGAGCCCGGAAAGGATTACTACTCTAACTACTGGTTGACCACCATACTGGTTGATCCTGAAAAAACAGGAATCAACAACAGTCAGTTTATGGAAGAGCTGGAGAAGTATAATATAGAATCAAGGCATTTATGGAATCCCATGCACCTGCAGCCGGTCTTTGCTGATGCTCCGTCTTATGTAAACGGAACATCAGAGCGACTTTTTCAACAGGGATTATGTCTCCCTTCAGGTTCTAATATGACTGATGAGGACCGGGCCCGGGTGTTGAAGGTTCTGCAGCAAATGCTGAGATTTTAGCAAATGTTAAAATTCTTGCTAAACAAAATGCACCAGCATGTGTTTAGATAGGTGAAAGAAATAAGCTTAATCACTTAATCTGAAATTAATAGCAAGATGAATAAAAGAGAGTTCCTTAAGACTTCGGCCATTCTTGGGGCCGGAACCCTGATAGTCCCATCAGTAACTTCCTCCTGTATGAACAGTGCTGCCCAGACCGGCGCCACAGCATCTCTTGTGGCTCAGGGTGAGGACGGAGTATTTCTTCAGCCCGAGCTGGGTTATGCCTTTAATGCCCTGGAACCCTATGTGGATGCCATGACCATGGAGGTGCACTACGGGAAGCACCATGCCGGCTATACAAAGAAATTCAATGACGCCCTGATACATGCCGATTTTCATTCCACCGATATCTACAAGCTCTTTGCTTCCGTGTCGACCCATGGAAATGCCATCAGGAACAACGGCGGGGGCTATTTTAACCACAATCTTTACTGGAAATTCATGTCGCCCGAAGGGGGTGGTGAGCCCACCGGTAAACTGGCCGAAGCCATTGCTGCCGATTTCGGCTCTTTTGCAGAGTTTAAGGATCTTTTTTCTGTCACTGCTGCAAGTCACTTTGGTTCGGGCTGGGGCTGGCTCCTGCTTAATGCTGAAGGAAAGCTGCAGGTGACATCCCTGCCCAACCAGGATAATCCATTGATGGACCTTTCACCTGTACAGGGAACTCCGCTTCTCAACATCGATGTCTGGGAGCATGCCTACTACCTAAACTACCAGAACATGCGTAAAAGCTATGTGGAGGCCTACTGGAACATTATCGACTGGCGTTTTGTGGAGGCCCTTTATGAAGAGGCCGTTGGGAAGATCACCTGATCTCCCTCTGAAAGCTCATGGTTCTACTTCAGGGGGTTCAGGGACAGTGATGCTTAATTCTTCACCAAATGCTCTTCCACTTTCATTTTCTGCAAATGCAGTAATATAGTAGGTAGTATATTCCAGGTTTGTAAGGGTGGTTATAAAATTATCATTAAGGACATCAGCGCTTACCTCTTGTTTTCCTACCATAGTATAAGGCACCTTACCCCATAAAATACCTGCTTCCAAAATAGTACCGCCTCCGTCATTAATAATAGAGCCACCAGAGATCACAGAATTTTCAGCTATTAAGGCTGGTTGAAAAGTCTCAACTTCGGGCAGTCCTGTAGTAAGATTAAAACTAACATCTGTTTCTGTCTTATCCGAGGAGTCATCGAAAGCCTCAGCAGTTATTGAATGCATTCCAACTTCCAAATCAACGGTTTCAATTGTGAAGCTGAAAGGGAAATCCCTGGTCGATGAAATCCCGGTACCATCAAGATACAATCTGACTTCCATTACCTCACCATCTTCATCAGAGGCTTCAATATATACATCAATATTATCACCTTTCGAATATTCTGAACCGTCCTCGGGTGTCACAAACTTGCACTCCGGAGGCTTATTCTGTGGGAGACATGAAACCAAAGCCAGAAGAAATACAAATGAGAGCTTTCTCATAGTCATTGCTATTATGAATTATCTATCAAATATTACGAATTTTATTCATTCAACAGCGATTTTAATGATAATGGTTTGATAAAAGGACCATATCTACACATAAAATGCTAATAAAGCGCATATGAGCTCATTGCCTGGTGTACGATCCCATATTTCATATCTGGCCAGAAAAGGGAGATCCCCTGCTGAAAATTTATTTGTGAGAACATGTGTAAGAGTTTTCTACAGGTGATCAGTCGATAACCATTACTTTTCGTGGAGGGTTTTTCGTCCTGTTCGCCTCGGGTACATATAAAGTCCGGCCGGATCATTCTGGCTGCTCCAACTGATCATGAGCCTTCCAGCCGGCAAACAGAAATCAAGCAGGACATCTGCTGCCGCACCCATGTTATCTATGATTTTTGTCATTCTTTTCAGACGTAAACCTGCTGTTAATCATACGTTCAGGGCTTGGTAAATCCCGCCAATAACTCCAATTTTACACTACCTTAATGAGGGTATCTTTCCAATAGGGTATGATCCCTCTTTATGTTTATGGTGGGAGTTTTTTGCCAGCTTGTTATTAACGGGTTTTAATTTCAGTGGGATGTTTTATAAGCCAACTGGCATTTTTAACGCAGTTAATAAGCACTTGGAGGTAAAACGTCCCACTGAAAACGTTTAATACCAACTAACAAAAAATACTGCTATGAACGTAGATACCATCATGAATGACCTGGTCAAGACGCACCCGGGAGAGGTAGAGTACCACCAGGCCGTTCGCGAGGTCCTTGAATCCATCGAGGAAGTTTACAATGAGAATCCCCATTTTCGTTCGGCCAATATTGTGGACCGGATCATTGAGCCCGACCGGGTTCTTGTTTTTAAGGTGCCCTGGGCCGACGACCTGGGATCGGTTCATGTGAACCTGGGATACCGCATTCAGTTTAATAATGCCATTGGTCCCTATAAAGGGGGACTTCGTTTTCACCCCAGTGTGAACCTGAGTATTCTGAAATTTCTGGGTTTTGAGCAGATTTTTAAGAACAGTCTGACCTCTCTTCCCATGGGTGGTGCCAAGGGAGGATCCGATTTTGATCCCAAGGGGAAATCCAATTCGTAAATCATGCGTTTTTGTCAGGCCTTTATGATGGAACTCTGGAACAACATTGGTCCCGATACCGATGTGCCCGCCGGTGACATAGGCGTGGGTGGCCGAGAGATTGGTTACCTCTATGGTATGTACCGGAAACTGGC
>CAYWGP010000029.1:0-17924 GCA_964458155.1 uncultured Bacteroides sp. | reverse complement strand
GTTTTCTTCGAAAGCCACACACCATAGTTTTCAACGGTTTGTTTATTTATTAGTGATGGTAGCGGAATTTTATTTAGGTTATACTCATAATAGGATTTGAATTGTTTCAAGTGACTTCCATAAACGGCTTTGCTACTTCTTTTAGTGGTTAATTGCTTCATATACTCGTTGATGTACCATTCAATTGGTAGTTGGTGTTCAACATCTCTGTAGAACTCTTTTACCTGTGTTGGTGATGGTAGCACTAAATATGTATTATATAAGCCAAGTATTACTTGCCTGACATTTGACTTAATAGTGTCAAGGTCATTTTGTAGAGCACCACCAAGGTCACCTTTGTTTAGCAACTTGACCTGTTCTTTGGTCAATGTGTAGGATGTCGGGATATTTAATGAGGTACCGGAATGGTAGTACCTAAGATATGTTTTGTAATTATTACCTTTAATGGGCGTGCCAAGTGTATAATACCGGAGAGTAAATTTCATCAGATGTAATTGTTATACAAATCCTATACAAATCTACATATTTATACGGAAGATAGTAAATAAAGTTATTTCGATAAATAGCAATATATCAACACTATATGAATTGTTTAAAATATTTGTGGATTATTGAGAATTGGAGTAATTAATTTACTAAATTTAGCTTCAAATTTGAATGATGCACCTATTTTACAGTCCCCATATACAGGGCGATAGTTTTGTACTGGAAGAGCAGGAATCAAAACATGCCATTCGAGTTCTCAGGCTTGGCAGGGGCGACAGGGTGATCCTGGTGGATGGTAAGGGAGGCTGGTATGAGGCCATAATTATTGATGATCATCCCAAACGATGCTGTTTGAAGATTGAAAACAGGACTGAGGCTTACCAGACGCTACCCTACAGACTACATCTGGCAGTAGCTCCAACTAAAAACCTGGAACGCTTTGAATGGTTCCTTGAGAAGGCAACTGAGATAGGACTCACAGAGATAACACCTTTGATCTGCAGGCGGAGTGAACGCAGACAACTTAAACAGGAACGCCTGGAAAAGATCCTGGTCTCAGCCATGAAGCAGTCGCTGAAAGCTTACAAGCCCTTACTGAATAATCCGCTCACTGTGGAGGAATTCCTGAAAACAGAACGGGAGGGTAGCCTTGGGATCGCTCATTGCTACCCGCTTGAACGCATGGGAATCAATGAGTTGGAGCCTTCGGAGAAATACACATTAATGGTAGGTCCCGAGGGTGATTTTACCGAAGAAGAGCTTGGGAAGGCACTTGAGGCAGGCTATCTTCCTTTTCACCTGGGATCTTCCAGATTGCGAACCGAAACTGCAGCGGTCTATATTACAACCGCCATCTCCCTCCGCCACCTCTGAAAAAAAAAGAGGGGCCATTACGGCCCCTCATTCAGATTTTCTCTAAGATGGTTTTCACCAGTTCTTCACCCGGGTCATAAATAAGCGGAGCCATCAGTGCTTGTAGAAACTGATCTCCGAGATCCTGATCCAGCATGTCCGGGATTGTGGATGATGCATTTAACTCATCAAATCCATCCACCCGGTGAAATAGGGTAGACACTTTTACCATAGGCATGATTGGTTTGGTTTTCCATATTAGAACGCCTGACCGTCATAATTATTGTAAAAATGTCCAAAACTTTATCAATAGACAGTAAGAGAGAGCTTTTTGTCCTGGATGAGCTTACGCAAATTGATTAATGCATACCTCATTCTGCCCAGGGCAGTGTTGATGCTAACGTCGGTCTGATCTGCTATCTCCTTAAAACTGAGCCCCCCATAGTGCCTTAGCAACACAACCTCCCTTTGATCGTCAGGAAGTTCGTTGATCAGGGTCCGGACCTCAGACTTGATCTGACCATGTATGATCAATTCTTCTATATTGCTATCGGACAGCTTCTTACTGTTAAACAGATCCACCTCTGAGTCATCATTTGAGATAGCGTTCATCTGCTTCTCCTTTCTGAAGTGATCAATGATCAGATTGTGGGCAATACGGATGACCCATGAGAGAAACTTCCCATTGTCTTTATATTTACCACTTCTGAGGGATTGCACCACTTTAATAAAGGTCTCCTGGAAAAGATCTTCAGCCAGCTGCTGATTCTTAATAGTAAGAAGTATATAAGTATACACCTTGCTGCGGTGCCTGTTTATTAAGATTTCAATAGCTGATTGATCACCTTTGATATAAGCCTGGACCAAATCCTGGTCGCTTGTTGAGCTGTATTTCAAAACGCTTGTAAGTATTGGTTAAGCGTAAAGGTGTTTCGATAGGCAGGTTCTTTTTTGTGTATTTCCTGTGTGCAAGAAAGTAAAAATTATTCTTAATGCAAAATATAGTATTTTTGCGCGGTAAGATTTCAAGCATTAACAAGCAGGAAATACATATAAAGGGAGCCCGGGTTCATAACCTGAAGAACGTGGAGATTAAGATTCCGCGGGACGAGATGGTTGTTATAACCGGACTGTCAGGTTCAGGTAAAAGCTCCCTGGCTTTTGATACGCTGTACGCGGAAGGTCAACGAAGGTATGTGGAGAGTCTTTCTGCCTATGCCCGGCAATTCCTGGGACGGATTGATAAACCGGATGTGGACTTTATTCACGGAATACCACCGGCAGTGGCCCTGGAGCAGCGTGTGAATTCAAGGAATCCCAGATCAACGGTGGGCACCTCCACGGAAATCTACGATTACATCAAATTGCTTTTTGCCCGAGCGGGTATAACTTACTCACCTGTTTCAGGAAAAATAGTAAAGAGGCATTCAGTAAGCGATGTGGTCGATTACATTCTTAAACAAAAGGAAGGCCGGAGGCTCGTAATATGCTCACTGGTTTGCCTGAATCAGGATAAAGAGCTTGATTATCAGCTTGATATATTTATTCAGCAGGGCATGACCCGGGCCAGGGTGGACCATAAAATTGTAGACCTGGAATCTCTCAAAGGCGCTGATACCAATGGGAGTAAATATTTACTTCAACTGGTAATTGACAGGATTGTGGTTCAGAAGGACAAGGAGTCGGTGAGCCGTTTCGGTGATTCGGTTCAGACTGCCCTGCAAATCGGCCATGGACACTGTACGATCTGGGACCCGGAAACAGGGGAAGAGGAGGAGTTTTCCACCCGCTTCGAAGCCGATGGAATGGAGTTTGAAGAACCAAGCGAGCATCTGTTCAGTTTTAACAATCCGGTTGGTGCCTGTCCCACCTGCGAAGGCTATGGAAAGGTAATGGGTATCGATGAAGATCTTGTGATACCTGATAAACGTCTTTCAGTATATGACGATGCCGTGGTTTGCTGGAAAGGCGAGAAGATGAAAAGGTGGAAGGAAAAGCTGATTTTAAAGGCCGAGCTACACGATTTCCCCATCCATACACCCTACTACAAGCTTACAGATGATCAGAGAGAGCTTCTTTGGGAGGGAAACCGCTCCATCAGGGGGATCAGGCGTTTCTTTGACCACCTGGAGGAGAAAAAGTACAAGATTCAATACAGGGTTATGCTAAGCCGTTACCGGGGCAAAAC
The DNA here is from genome assembly GCA_964458155.1 of uncultured Bacteroides sp. Classification (GTDB taxonomy): domain Bacteria; phylum Bacteroidota; class Bacteroidia; order Bacteroidales. Next base: position 14,398 of record CAYWGP010000029.1, on the reverse strand, counting down.
CGTCTGTTCGGAATGCCGGGGGAGCAGGCTGCGAAAAGAGGCATCCTATGTTAAAGTTGGCGGACATACCATCAGTGAGCTGGTAAACTTACCAATATCGGAACTGCAAGTATTTTTTACTCAGATTAAACTGACGAAAAAAGAAAATGAGGTATCAGAAAGGTTATTACAGGAGATAAAGAGCAGGCTTGGTTTCATGACCAGTGTCGGATTAGGTTATCTTACCCTGAACCGTCTTTCTTCCACCCTTTCGGGTGGGGAGAGCCAAAGGATCAATCTGGCTACTTCACTGGGAAGCAGCCTGGTGGGATCCCTGTATATTCTGGATGAACCCAGTATCGGACTCCATTCCAGAGATACTGACCAGCTGATAGGTGTACTTCGGGAACTGCAGCAATTGGGGAATACAGTATTAATAGTTGAGCATGATGAAGAGATTATCCGCTCGGCCGACCATGTGATCGATATGGGCCCCATGGCCGGCAGACACGGGGGTGAAGTGGTATTTCAGGGCAAGCATGCGAATCTTTTGGAAGAGAAGAAGAGTCTTACGGCAAGATATATGAACGGCCTGGACAAAATTGCCATCCCTGCCCAGCGTAGAAAGTGGAATAACTATCTGGAAATCAAGGGGGCAAGGGAGAATAACCTCAAAGGAATAGATGTGAAATTTCCTTTGAACATTTTTACAGTGATCACGGGAGTAAGTGGCTCGGGGAAATCAAGCCTGGTTAGTTCAATACTTTTCCCTGCATTGAACAAGCAGCTCAACGGGGCAGGGGAGAAGCCCGGCAAGCATGACCTTTTCGGCGGTGATCTGCATCTGCTGGATCGTGTTGAATATGTGGACCAGAATCCCATAGGGAAATCATCGCGCTCCAATCCGGTTACCTACCTGAAGGCTTTCGATGAGATCCGGAAACTTTATGCGGCACAACAGGCCTCTAAAATTAATGGCTATAATGCGTCGCATTTCTCTTTTAATATTGATGGAGGGAGATGCGATGAGTGTCAGGGTGAAGGTGAGATCAAGGTTGAGATGCAATTTATGGCCGATGTCAGGCTGGTATGTGAAAGCTGTGAGGGCAGGCGCTTTAAAGATGAGATTCTCCAGGTTAACTACCAGGAAAAGAGCATTTTTGATGTGCTGGAAATGACCATAAACGAGGCCATCGAGTTTTTCAGTCAATCGCCGGACTCCACTGAGAAGCGGATTATAAAAAAGTTAAGTCCCCTGCAGCAGGTGGGATTGGGATATGTGAAGCTTGGACAATCCTCAAGTACCCTGAGTGGTGGCGAGAGTCAGCGTATCAAACTTGCTTACTTTCTGAGCAAGGAATCTTCCGAGGAGAAGATCCTTTTCATATTTGATGAGCCCACCACCGGGCTGCATATGCATGACATTTCCCTTTTGCTCCAGTCCCTTGAATCCCTGCTGGAAAAAGGACATTCCGTACTGGTCATTGAACACAACCTGGAAGTGATCAAATATGCCGACTGGATCATCGACCTGGGCCCCGAAGGGGGCGACCTTGGAGGTAGTGTCGTTTATGAAGGGATTCCGGAAGACATTCCTGAAACCAGCTCATATACAGGAAGATACCTCAGGCCCAAGCTCAATTAAAAAAAGTAGTATACAGCTACCAGCACTCTTAGATTGGTAGCTATGGTGAGATCTGCAGGGATATAAAATTCATCGTAATTATCCCCAAAGGCGGCACTGGTATATTCCACCTCTGCAGCCAACCTTAATTTGTTAACATTGTATATGATGCGTGGGGCAATCCTGTATAGCCTCCTGATGGTGGTCGCTCTGCCATAGACAGGTTCTGTTGCCAGGATGCTTTCACTGATTCCGTTGTTGCTGGTAAGACCACCGAAAATACCTACCTGGGGATTGCCATTGCTATGCAGCTCAGCCCAGAAAGTCATACTTTTGAGTGGAGCATAGGCCAGTTCTCCGGTCGTTAAATCGACAATATCTGTGGCTGCGTAACCACTGATTCCCAACAGGTCGGCGATGTTCTCACCATAGCGAACCTGCAGTTTGGCAGTAACAGGCTTGGTGGTAAGCTTAGAAAAGGCCATGGCAGTAATACCCCCTACCTTTTCATCAACTTTGTAGGTAACACCATCAACAGGTGAGCTGGAAAGCCTGGGTACAATGCTTTTATAGGCTGCTCCGGCACCTGCTACGATATTCATACCTTCTTCATTGCCTGTCTCGTAGTGAAGCTGCAATTGCATTTCAGGAACACCAGAGTTTCTCAGGTAGCTGGAACTTGCTCCCACAGGTCCCACACTTGAATAGTCACGCTGACCCAGTGCAGCAGCCAGGATACTGAATCCGCTGGTCTTGTAGCTTACTCGAATCTGAGGATTCCGGGCAAAGGATTGCAGGGGAGTACCTGTGTTAAAGGAAACAGTACCCGGAAAACAGGATGTAACAAACAGGGGATTCCAGTACTGTCCAGCCATTACTTCGGTATGTTCCCAATTCAGCTTTATAAATGCATGTCGAAGGCGAAAGAGGTTGATATTGTCATTGGCCTGGGCAAAAAAGTCCCCTTCTATCAAGCCGGATGTCTTTGCACCAAGAGCATCGGGTCCGGTAAGTTTTGCAGTTAACCTCGATTGGATGGCCAGGAAATTAAAGCTTGCCTGATTATTAATATCCTCTCCATTTTCATCCAGATTCACCGGAGTGGGCCAGAGGAGGAAATGTCCCTCTCTGGCAGAAACTGTCTGTCTTGTATCCCAAAAGAAGTCATTTTTAACAAATCCGGAAAATTTGATTCCAAACCTGGATTCCTCCTTTTCCTGTGCGCTAAGAGCACCGCTTGAGAGAAGAGCCAGCGCAATAATCAGATACTTTCTCATGATGATGGGTTTATTTCTTTATGGAAAATTTTATATGGGGCTGAAACAGCCATTGAATGATTAACAGAAGGTGCCCGGGCACCTTCTGTTTACCTTCAGTCAAAAAATAATTACTCAATTAAGCCTTCGTATTTAATCTGTCTTTGTAGCGTTATCTTTCTGTGTTGCAAGGGAAACGATAACAAGGGTAAGCAATGCCAGAGTAAAGGAGATTATTGCCGGTGAATCCAGTCCATGCAATCCTTCAGTCCTGAAAAATTGCTTACTTATTGAGGGGCCCGTCAAAATAATGCCAAGGGCGCTTCCAATACCAACTATAATTGACGAAGCAATTCCCTTTGCAGTTGTTTTTTTCCAGAACAATAACATCAATATTGCCGGTAGATTAGCAGATGCTGCTACAGCAAAAGCCCAGCCAACAAGGAAACTTACGTTCATCCCTTTAAACAGTATTCCCAGAATAATTGCCACAATACCCACACAAGCTGCAGCAATTTTCCCCGCTTTCACCTTTGCCTTGTCACTTAGCTGTTTACCCAGGTACCTGTCAACCAGATCGTGGGCTATAGCACCTGATGAAGCAACAATAAGGCCACTGACAGTTCCCAGGATGGTAGCAAAGGCGATTGCTGAAATAATGGCAAATAATCCAATGCCAAAAGCTTTCGCTAAGAGAGGGGCTGACATATTTCCGTCTTCCAGGTTTAATACACCATTGGTTGCAGCGCCCAGACCCATAAACATGGTCAGAACATAGAAAAACCCGATGGCAGCAATGGCAACAATTGTGGATTTCCTGGCTGCTTTTTGACTGGGGACCGTATAATAGCGGATAAGGATATGAGGTAAGGACGCTGTACCAAGAAATAAGGCAAGCATTAGAGAAATGAAATTCAATTTTGATAATGGTGTAGCACCTTTCCCAATTTTGAATTTCAAGCCGGGAATAAGCATTTCTTTACCGGGGGTAACTGTCTTAACATAGGCAGTTACAGCATTATCACCATCATCAAATAAAATTGAAACATATCGTGCAACTTCGCTGGAATTGATGACGCTCAGAAATTCTAAAGGACCTACTTTCCCGGTTGATTCAACTTCCTTTCCGTCCTTAATAATTGTAACCATGTTACCCACCTGATAGAATCTTCCTTCTTCTTTTGGTGCACCATTGTATAATTTTACCCCATCAATTGTTTTTGTGGTGGTCATTGCCTCCTCGAACTTATCGCCGTCTTTTGTAAACCAGCGATAAATGCCATCTTTTTCCATTTTTACGAAGGAAACATCTTTCACATCCAGATTGGAAACCATGGTAAAGCCCTGCATATTATCGGCCGTTAATGTCATGGGCTGAATATACTCCTGGTTCTTATGATCGGGATTCAGGTTCAGGCCATTGTTAAAAATATATATGGCAAGAACTGTCGAAAAAATGATCAGCAATCCCCCTTTGATAAATTGAACATATGTTGTCGATGTCATGCCTGCCGTTGCAACTATAAAAATCACAACTGCGCCAACAATAACAACCCCAACCCAATGGTCAAGACCAAGCAGGGGTTCCACCAGGGTACCGGCACCTACCATCTGAGGGATCAGGTAAAATATTGAAACAATCAGTGTGCTGATAGCTGCTGTAAGCTGAATGGCTTTAGAGTTAAATCTTGAATCGAGGGCATCTGTAAAGGTATACTTCCCCAGGCGCTTCATGGGCTCGGCAACCAGGAAAAGAGCTACGATCCAACCGGCAAGGTAGCCTATTGAATACAGGAAGCCATCATAGCCTACAAAGGCAATCATTCCGCAAATACCCAGAAAGGAGGCTGCGGATAGATAATCCCCTGCAAAGGCTATTCCATTTACTGCCCAGTGAATGGTACCTCCGGCAGCAAAATAACCGCTGGCAGATTTAGTTCTTGAGCCAAAGTAGAATGAAAGTCCCAGGACAATCAACACAAAAACGAAAAATAATGCAATTGCTAAATATGATACTCCGTAAATCATGGCTTCTCCTCCTTATTCATTTCGTTCTCTATCGTTGTACATCTCCAATTGTAAATCAGCCCCATAATTATAGCGAGTACAATTAATCCGAAGCCGTATGTTACAGCCAGGTTAAGATCTGCAATAACTATAATTTTCATTGCTTCATAATTTGCTACGCCAATGGCTACAAATACTCCGTAAACAATTGTATAACAAACGAACATCCATATTCCAAGCCTTGTTTTTCTTTTCGTGGCATGATCTACGCCGAGTTTTACTGCTGGTCCGTGATCCATAGTTTTTAAGTTTTTAGGGATTGATAATCGCGTAGTATTTTAATTGCTTTATATTATTATATAGTAAGAACTAACAATCATTAACAGTTCAATAATTGTAAAGACTGATGCTAATGACAGCCTAATAAAATGTTTGGAGTTGGATTTTTATAAGCTCGGGAGAGGTATAAACTAAAACTGGTTCAAACCTGGAAAGGCTGATGCGGTAGTGGTTATGTTCAGGATTCATTAGTTGGGGATAAATTTCAGTTGATCAGTGATCAAAGCTTAGTTGTTAGTGTCACGTGAGATATTGTTAATGAATTAACAATGGGCAAATATATAAAAAAAGAGTTGCCTGCAAAAGCAGACAACTCCATAGGGCTTATATATTTTCGATCTTAATTATATTCCCGGGATTCTAATCATCCGTGGATCCAAACATTATTGCGACACAACCCTCCTGGGGCTCATCCACGTTTGTGTCAGGAACAGGTACTTTGACCATGATTTTTAATTGCTGACTGGATTCCAGGTTAAAATCCCATTTCCAATTGAATTCGTTCAGGCTGTTGTCATATAAGACCTTGCCATTTCTGGTATCGACCACCTTAAACTCCACAGACTCCAGGTTGTTTGCACCGCATACGCCTATTCTGTATTCTCTGTCTGAGTAGAAGGTCTTGTAAAGCTCAGCTTCTTCACCCTCGATCAGCAGGGCGGCATGGTAGTTCCCGTCATGCTGGTACGGATCCAAACCTGCTTTACAGGTGTTTTTGGCGAACTGTTTGCATTGCGCATTCATTGCTGTAGGCAAAGCGATCATACAAGCAACCAGGGATATAAAGAGTATGCCTTTCTTAGTCATGGTACATTATATTAAGATATATAGCTACTTCTGATTTCAAATACTTTAGCTTTCAACTCAGTGAAAACTCGTTGAGTAATCTTAAAGGAAGATTCTGATTTAAGGGTAGTCACGTTGGTTTCGGGGTCTTCAACAGCTGTGACCTCACCCTGGTTAATGGTGATCTTGTCAAAGATGGTTTTAAGAGCCCTCACATCTTCCAGGACTGCCTGTGCATCCTGATCTTCGGAGGAGGCTTCAAGAAGACTGATTATTATGTCAAGAGATAGTTTTTGATCCACAATCCGTTCCACCAGTTTGTTGCCATCCAGTTGATTATCAGTTACCAGGTTGGTGGCGATGTACAGACCCTCCACCCATCCGCCCACAAGGACCACCGATGCGGTTCCTTCCAGATCATTCTCCTGAAGAAAGGAGCTTGAGTTCATCAGGGTTTCGGAAATAATGTCAATAATGGCATCCCGGTTATTAATCTGCTCTTCAAGCTGGGTAACAGTTTCCTCATCAATCGCATCCAGAATATTGAGACCGTCTGCCATTTCTTTAGCGGCTCCAATATAATCCAGTGTTGCCTGGCTCTGGTCGAAAAGACTTGCATAGCTCAAATCGGTGGAGTAGATCCCCAGATTCAGCGCTTTGCTTTTTGTAGTGATGTACTTTGAGGTATTGGAAGTTGGGTTCATCAAATCCTCATTATACTCAGCCCCGGCATTTTTTATTAACATGGCAGTTTCCAGAGGGGAGGGAAGAGAATAGAAAATCCTCTTCGCGGTATTCAATTGTTCCTGAGTTTCTGGGTCAAGTGTACCTGAGCCTTCAAATTCCCCGGAGCTTTCACCTTCACTCTTGCTTCCAAGGTTACATCCGGTCAGGATCATACCTAGCATAAGGAAGAGAAGAAGAAAGATTCTACCCGATAAAAATAGCTTACGGTCCATAGCTTAGTGATTTTATTTGCAGGGTTGTTTTCCTTGTTAGAAGCTTCTTATAAAGTAAAAATAATATTTTTTTTGAAATATATCCGGAGCTTTCGCCTGTCTAAATGTACGTAAAAGTTGAGTCAGGGTTTCTACTTCTTATTAACAAATCTGCAAATCGGCCTGATGCCGCATTCTTCACAGGCGGGTGAGCGCGCAGTGCATACATAGCGTCCGTGAAGAATCAGCCAGTGATGAGCCAGCGGAATTTTCTCCTCGGGAATGTATTTGATTAACTGCATTTCAGTCTCGTATGGATTCCTGGCCCCCGTAGTCAGACCGATTCGGTCTGCCACTCTGAAGACATGTGTATCTACTGCCATGGCTGGTTTCTGGTAAACCACTGAGAGGATCACGTTGGCAGTTTTTCGCCCTACTCCGGGCAATTCCTGCAACTCCTCAAGGGTATTCGGTACCACACCCTGGAATTTCTGATTCAGAATGCGTGCCATCCCCACCAGGTGCCTGGCCTTGTTATTTGGATAAGAACAGCTTTTAATTAATTCAAAAACCTGTTCCTGAGTTGCTTTGGCCAGGGATGCGGCATCAGGAAACTGGCGGAAGAGTTCGGGAGTGATCATATTCACCCGTTTGTCAGTACATTGGGCAGACAGGATTACCGCCACTATTAGTTCGTAGGGTTCCTGGTATTCCAGTTCTGTCTCAGCCACCGGCATAGCTTCGCTAAAATATTCGATCACCTTTTTAAAACGTTCAGCGGTTTTCATGGAACAATATTAATAAAAGAATAGGTATTGCTCCATACTCCTTACGATTTGTCAGTTAGTTTGCTAAATTCCTAATAATTGCTTAGGTTTACATCCGATTATAATACACATGGTATTCAGAAGCTCAGCATATTTTTTTTATTTTTTTACCTGCAAATAACCGGTCGGGCTTCCTATATACATACAGCACCCGGCTTTTAGTCGGGTTTTTTGTTTTAATACGATGGCAAAGAAGATAGCAATACAGGGAGGATATGGTGCATTTCACGAGATTGCAGCGCATCATTTCTTTGAAAATGAGGAGATAGAAATCCTTCCCAGGAAGACTTTCAGAGATATGGTAAGTACCCTGAAGGATCAGCAGTGCGATTTCGGTATAATGGCCATCGAAAACTCACTGGCTGGCAGTATCATTCCCAATTACAACCTGATTATAAACGGCAGCATGCACATCACCGGGGAGATCTATTTAAGAATCAAACAAAACCTGGTAGCCATGCCGGGGGTGAAGATAAGCGGATTGAAAGAGGTTTATTCCCACCCCATGGCCATTTTACAGTGTCAGGATTTTTTTGATGCTCATCCCAATATCCGTTTAATCGAGAGCATGGATACAGCGCTTAGCGCAGAGGAGGTCGCCGAAAAGGGAGCCATGGATCTGGGGGCCATATCCAGCGGGCTGGCAGCGAAGAAGTACGGGCTCGATATTATTGCAGAGAGCATTGAGACCAATAAGAAGAACTACACCCGTTTCCTGATCCTTGGTGAGAATGGTATCAGGATCCCAAACGAAGAGGTTAGCAAGGCATCAATATTTTTTACCGTAGCACATAAGTTTGGATCCCTTTCAAAAATACTTTCCATTCTTTCTTACTATGAAATCAACCTGGCCAAGATTCAGTCCATGCCCATTCCGGGGAAGGATTGGGAATATATGTTCTTTGTTGATGTGGAGATAAATGATTATGATATGTATAAGCGGTCCCTGGAGGCCATCGGACCATTTACCCCGTCCTTTGGCATTCTGGGAGAGTACAGAAAAGGTAAATCAGTAATTGAATAAACGATTATGGTAGTTGATGTAGCGTTGGAACCCATTTCCCTGGACGGAGAATTGTTTAACAAACCAGTAATTATAGCTGGTCCCTGCAGCGCCGAGTCTGAGGAGCAGATGTTAAATACCGCCAGGCCCCTGGCTGATATGGGTATTAAGATTTTCAGGGCAGGTATCTGGAAACCCCGCACCAGGCCCAATGCCTTTGAAGGAATAGGTTCCGAAGGTCTTAAGTGGATGCAGACAGTTCAAAAGGAGACCGGGATGATGGTCGCCACCGAAGTGGCCAATGTAAAACATGTATATGAGGCCCTGAAATATGGTGTGGACATAATCTGGATAGGTGCCCGGACCTCGGCCAATCCCTTTGCAGTTCAGGATATAGCTGATAGTCTGCGTGGAGTGAATATCCCGGTATTGATCAAAAACCCTGTGAACCCCGATGTTGACCTCTGGATAGGGGCCATAGAGCGTATTAACAATGCCGGTATCAAGCAGCTTGCAGCCATACACAGGGGCTTTTCCAGCTATGATAAAACCCTGTACCGGAATGTTCCCCAGTGGCAGGTTCCCATTGAATTGCGAAGAAGAATTCCAAAGTTACCTATTATTACGGACCCCAGTCACATCTGTGGTAACCGGGAGTTCCTTTATGACATCTCGCAGAAAGCAATGGACCTGAACTTCGATGGTTTGATTATCGAGACACACTGCAATCCTGATAAGGCACTGAGCGATGCAAAGCAGCAGGTGACTCCGGATGGTTTGATGCAGATAATAGACAGGCTGGTGCTCAGGGATCCTGAGATCAATGAAGAAATGATGCTGACCCTGGCCGAATTGCGCGACCAGATCGATAAACTGGATGACCGGATCATAAATCTCCTGGAAGAACGAATGGGAGTTTCAGAGAAGATCGGTGCATATAAAAAGGATAACAATATTACCATTCTTCAGACAAAGCGATGGGATGATATGTTGAAAACCAGGTTAAATCTTGGGAGCAGAAAGGGACTTAGTGAAGAGTTTATTATTAAATTGTTCCGTTCCATTCACCAGGAGTCTATTAATCATCAGACCAATGTGATGAATCAAGAGTAAAACCGATGCACAACTTACAACTGTCCACATCCACAGGAACTACGGAAATTGTTGTGGGAGAGCTTCTCTCTTCGCGCCTGATAAGCCTGGAGCAGGAGCCTATCCTGATGATTGATGAACATGTAAGCTTTCATCATCACGATATTTTTGAACCGTTCAGATCTGTGATCATTCCTTCGGGTGAGTCTTCCAAGACTCTTCAGACGGTTGAAGCACTTTACCGTGAGCTGATTACCCTCGAGGCCGATCGTTCCACCCTGATGGTGGGGGTGGGTGGCGGACTTGCCACAGATGTGGCTGGCTTCGTGGCCTCCACCTTCCTCAGAGGAACGCCATTTGGATTTATCAGCACCACGCTTCTGGGCCAGGTGGATGCGAGCATCGGTGGTAAGAACGGTGTGAACCTGGATGGTTATAAGAATATGGTGGGAAATATCCGGCAGCCTTCTTTTGTATGGTGTGATCTTTCATTATTGGGATCCCTGGCTTCCAGGGAGTACGTTTCAGGCATTGCCGAAGTGATAAAGTACGGATTCATCTGGGATAAGGCTTTTATGGAATACCTGGAAGAGCATATGGAGCCCCTGCTAAATCAGGATATGGCTGTGCTTGATCATGTGGTGACCACCTCTGCAGCTATCAAGTCCGATGTTGTCCGGCAGGATGAAAAGGAGTCGGATCTGAGAAAGATCCTGAATTTCGGACATACCATAGGTCATGCCATTGAGCGTCACAAAGGCATTCTGCACGGAGAAGCAGTGGGTATGGGGATGGTGCTGGCTGCCAGACTTTCACATATACAGGGTCTGCTTAGTTCCCCGGAGCTTGATCGTTTAGAGCGGCTTGTTAGTGCAGCGGGACTGCCAACTACCATGGAACTTGATCCGTCGGAAATCTATCAGAACATTAAGAAGGATAAGAAGAAGAGTGGAACAGATGTACACTTTGTATTGCTGAAGGGACTGGGGAATACCCTGATCAGGCCCATTGCTCTTCCGGAACTAAAATCCATCGTCCATGATCTGTGTTAGTCTCGCACATAAATCAGGTCTGGATGCGGCGATCCGTTCAGGAGCCGGAATGATAGAGTTACGACTTGACCTTATTCGGGAACATCCTTCAAAGCTCCTTCCACTGATCCCCAAAAATATGGAGACCATAGTGACCTGCCGGGGAGGTGTATTTAGCGAGAGTGAAGGGATGGAGCTGCTGAAAGCCGGAATCTTACTGGGAGCAAGTTATGTGGATCTGGAGATCGAAACACCTGAGGCTCAGATGAAACTTTTGCAAAGTGCGGCCCGGGAGGCGGGGTGCGGGGTCATCCTCTCTTACCATAACTTCGAACGAACCGCCGACAGGGAGGATCTGGAATCACTGATGATAGCCTGCTACGAAAGGGGGGCAGATATTGCTAAAATTGCCAGCCTGGTGAACGCACCGGAGGATATACGAAACCTGCTGAGTCTTTACGAGATTCCTGGAAAAAAGGTAATCCTGGGCATGGGATCCATGGGCAGGATTACCAGGGTGATGGGGCCCTACCTTGGAGCAGCATTTACCTTTGCTTCCCTTGAAGGGGGAGATACAGCACCGGGACAGTTAACGGTAGAACAATTGAATGAAATCTATAAAGTGATTGATAAATCATGAACTCATTCGGAAAATTATTCAAAGTAAGTATTTTCGGCGAATCACACGGGGAGTCTGTGGGGATTGTAATCGATGGTTGCCCCTCTGGCCTGCCTTTGAAACACTCGGATTTTGAGGCTGATTTTTCCAGGAGAAAAAGTGGGGCAAAGGGAACCACTCCCCGGCAGGAACCAGACACCCCCCGGATCATGAGCGGGGTATTTAATGATCTGACCACCGGAGCACCCATAATGATTCTCTTTGAGAACACCAATACCCGTTCCCGGGACTACAGTCAGCTAAAGGATATTCCCCGGCCGGGACATGCCGATTTTACGGGTCATTATAAATTTGGAGGATTCCAGGACTATCGTGGAGGGGGACACTTTTCGGGACGTCTGACACTTGGCCTGGTGGCAGCAGGTGTACTTGCAAAAAAGATTATGGCTCCCGCAGAAGTATTAAGCTCCATCCTGGAGGTAGGCGGTAGCAGCGATATTGAAGCGGCACTGGACAGGGCCATTGAAAAACAGGACTCCATAGGGGGAATTATCCAATGCAGCATTACTAAGGTACCTGTTGGTCTTGGAGAGCCTTTCTTTGACTCCATCGAAGCAGTACTGAGTCATATGATATTTTCCATACCTGCTATTAAAGGTATTGAGTTTGGTGCCGGATTCAGTGCTGCAAGAATGACGGGAAGTGAACATAACGACAATATTGTTTCCACAAATGGAAGCACCGCCACCAATCATGCCGGTGGTATTAACGGAGGGATATCCAATGGAAATGAAATCTCCTTCAGAGTAGCTGTCAAACCCACCTCCAGTACCCACCAGAACCAGCGCACCATCAACCTGAAGACAGGTCAGTTGGAGGATCTTGCCATCGAAGGAAGGCATGATACCTGCATTGCCCTCCGGGTTCCGGTGGTAGTGGAGGCCGCGGCAGCTGTGGTGATGGCCGATTTTATGCTGCAGGCACAGGAGCGTAAACGGATTTTCGAAACTAATTGAAGTAAACAGGATGCGTATTGCAATTATAGGAGCCGGTAACATGGGCTCATGGCTGGTAGAATCACTCTGTCTGGATTATGAAGTGGGCATTTATGATGTGGACCGCAGCAAACTGAAGTATTTTTTTAACTCCAGGAAATTCCTCTACTACGAGGAGATCCTGGATTTCTCTCCGGATTTGCTGATCAATGCAGTGAGCCTTGACAAGACCCTTTCGCTGTTTAATGAGATCATTTCTTATCTGCCCAAGGACTGCATTATTGCAGATATAACTTCTGTTAAGAGCGGATTGGCCGAGTATTATAAGAAGCTGGGCAGGCGCTTTGTATCCACACACCCCATGTTTGGTCCCACCTTTGGAAATGTGAAGGACCTGAGCGATGAGAATGCCATCATTATCTCAGAATCGGACGAGGAGGGGAAAGCCTTTTTCAGGGAGTTTTATGGCGGACTGAAAATCAAAATTCATGAGTACTCTTTCGAGGAGCATGATAAGACCATAGCCTATTCACTTTCCATCCCATTTTCATCCACTATGGTTTTTGCTGCATGCATGAAGGAGCAGGAAGCACCCGGAACAACCTTTAAAAAGCATTACAGTATTGCTGAAGGACTGCTTTCAGAAGATGATTTTCTGCTTTCCGAGATACTGCTCAGTCCCCACAGCCTGAAGCAGGTGGAGCGGATCAGTGAGCAGATGGAGAGATTAAAAGGGATGATCACAGCACGGGATAAGGAGGAACTCAAATCCTTTTTCCAGTGTCTAAGGAATAATCTCGGGTTGAAATCGTAAAATCAGCACCTTACTGGTCTTCGGGGTGATCCGGAAACGGTGATCGATCCGAAAGCCCAGAATCCAGACAATCTTATTCCCGGAGGCCATGATCCATGCACCTTCCTTTTCAGGCACGGGCACTTTTTCGTCGACGAAAAAATCACTTAGCTTTTTAATCTGCTCCATTCCCAGGGGATAGAAGTAATCGCCATGCATCCAGTGCCGGATAGTTAAAGGAAACTGTATTTCATCCAGGTCCAGACAGGCTGTCCTGGGATCGTCCGGGATGGACTGAAGCTCATCCCGGTCAATGACCTCCATATCCATGGGAAAGGGCAGGGAGGATTGCTTTTCCGGATCGTCCAGGTAATATCGTTCAAAGGACTCAGGACCCGCCGGGACAAGGATCAACTGATGACGGTCCTTAAGCAGCCGGTGGGTGGTAGAGATGGATTGCCGGCCCGGACCGGCATCCATAATCTTCCGAATCCCTTCACATTGCATGCGGTTAAAGCCATAGGGGGAGAATAGCTCATAAAGCCAGGTCCCCAGAGGACTCAATTTTCTGAGTTTTTCAGTGGAGATAAAAATTTTCCCCTGCTTCTCTTCAAATATGTCCTTCCGGACCATTTGAATCGCGTCTTCATAGATTTCAAACACCTCGCCGATCCTTGCCATATTAGCATCCATAATATCCAGAAAACCAGGATGTATCTGTTCCATTATCGGGAGAACATCGTGCCTGATCTTGTTTCTCTGGTATTTGGTTTCCAGGTTGCTGGAATCTTCCCTGTAGTCTATATTATGATTCTTCTGATAGGATTCGATCTGGTCCCGCCTTGCAAAAAGCAGGGGCCTGATAATCTTTCCCCGACCGGGGGGTATACCTTTCAATCCTCTGATCCCGGAACCACGGCCCAGGTTCAGAAAGAAGGTTTCAACGGAATCATTTTTATTGTGTGCAGTAGCCAGACGATCCATGGACAATTCGTCAAGGACTTGTTCAAACCACTCATATCGAAGATTCCTGGCAGCCATCTGCAGAGAAATGCCTTTATCCCTCATCTCCTCTTCCACATCAAAGTGTTTCACCTTTACCGGGAATT
>CAYWGP010000028.1:0-3465 GCA_964458155.1 uncultured Bacteroides sp. | reverse complement strand
GTGGCATGATATGATTCACGATTGGGTATACCGATATTTCCCGGATCCTGAGCAAGGTGAATGGTATGGTTACCTGCACAGAGATGGCCGGATATCTGTTCCCTTGAAGGGGAATCTATGGAAAGGACCTTTCCATATACCTCGAATGCAACTTTACGCGTGGCAAATTCTTGATGAAATGAAATCGGCGAACTCCCTGTCGTAAATCTGAATTATTATAACTCCGGCATAAGCCATACATCGATCCTTACAATTTTTCCTTCTCTTCTGAAGATCGAGGCACTGTGTGCCTCATGGATGGTGTCTCCCAGACCATCCTTAGGTTTGGAGTGGAGGAATATATCTCTTAGTTATTAAAAAGAAAATTTGTCCTCCCCACGAAGGCGCTGTTATATGTGCGAGGAGGACAGGAATAAGATCCCGGCTTAAAAGATAATTACATCTTTTTTCATAACTTATCGCAAATTGGTTCTTTGATTTGTACGAACAGGAATTAGGATGGGATAACTTCTTTCCATAGTTAACACCATTTGCCTTTTCATGACTAAAGCATAGATCTTGAATAAGTGATAAAGTCAACACTAAATTGATTCCAAATATGAACCCTGACAATCTTTTTTCACTGTTTTCCTTTGAAAGGGAATTAATGGATGAGCTTTCCAATGCGGAAATCCTGGAATTCAGTTCTGGTACCGTCATCCTGAAAGAACATCAGTTTATAAAGGTAGTCCCACTCGTTCTTGAAGGTTCCATAAAGCTTCGAAAATTGGATCTCACCGGGCGGGAAATTATCTTCTATCATATAGAACCAGGGGAAAGCTGTATTCTTTCCATTACCTCCTGTCTGAACGAGAAAGAAAGCCAGGCAGAGGCCATCATTGAAAAGAAAACCAGGATCCTGGTAATAGAAGCATCGAAGATCCGATCCTGGATGGAGAGTTTTCCCAGATGGAGGAGGTTTGTTTTCAGGCTTTATTATGAGCGCATGGCTGAGCTGATGGGCCTGCTGGACCTGGTTATCTTTAAAAGTGTGGATACCAGGTTGGTCCAGTACCTTAAGGAAAAAACCATCCAAAATGAGGTGCAGGTAACTCACCAGCAACTTGCCGGTCAGCTGGGAACGGCCAGGGAGGTGATAAGCCGCCTTTTGAAACAGATGGAAAAAGAACAACTTATCTTCCTGGAACGCGGTAAAATCAAAATTCTTAAGCCTTTGTGACGCTGGTCACAATGATCCCCATAGCCAAGGACCTATATTTGGATTAAATAAACATAATTATTTGATCATGAAAAAGAATATGGGTTTACTGGATCGAAGGATCCGGATAATTCTGGGGCTACTGGTTATAGCAGCCGGCATCTACTTTAAAACCTGGTGGGGGCTTATCGGCGTGGTCTTTCTGGCCACATCCCTGATCTCCCGGTGCCCGCTTTATTTACCTTTTGGCCTGTCAACAAGGAAAAATAAAGCTTAGTCTAGTCCGGGCAGCAATATCAATTTGAATTTCAGATACTTCGGGGTTAGGGATATTGCTGCCCATTTTGGCATATTGAACTTAATTACAAAACAAAATCAAGTCAAATGAAAACGAAAGTTATGATAAGCTTGCTTCTGGCAATGCTATTTACATCCTGTTCCGATGTGCTCATTGAGGACGATATCGCAGGAACCTGGGAACTGAAGAGTTACGCTCGAAATAATATGGATGAAACATCGGAAATAAATATTGCCAGCTATGAGGAGACCTATATCCTGGGTGGGACCTTTCAGAGAAATTACCTGGATGGAAAGCAGAATCAGGTCGATGAGACAGGAAAATTTGATATCAATGAGGACAATCAGACCATTCATCTGTCGGATATAAGCAGTATAGCCGATTTCTCCAATGATCACAGCACACTCTCTACCTCCACGATCAAAGTGGTAATCCTTGACGAATCTGAATTTGTGTATTCCTTCGAAAATGGAGGAGACAAGCACGCCTTCAGATTTATTAAAAAACAGTAATCCAAAAAAAAAAGCGTATGAACAGAAGAGAATTAATCAGAAACATTGCAGCTGGGACTGCTACTGTCTTTATCGTTCCCTCCATGCTGACCTCCTGTGAGGAGGATCAGCCGGATCCGGATAATGGTAACATGCTGACTGTCGACTTAGCCAGTTCCAGCAACAGTAGCCTGGGTTCGGATGGGGGCTCGAAAGTGATTGACAATGTAATAATCATCAATACCGGAAGCGGGTTCATAGCACTCTCCAGTGTCTGCACCCATCAGGGTTGCCAGGTAAGCTATGACAATGGCGAAGGAAACCTGCCCTGCCCCTGCCATGGTTCTATTTTCAGCACATCCGGCTCGGTGCTCAACGGACCGGCTGATTCCCCTCTGAAGACCTATGATGTAACTCAGGAGGGAGATATTCTGACAATAGACCTGAGCTAGGCAGATTCAGACCCATAGATGATATTGGGTTGTATCGAACCCTAACAGGAGGCCATTCGTACATGGCCTCCTTTTTTATTGCTTTAAAAACCTTCTTACTTTTACAGGCTAATCTTATACACCCATGATGATTCTCTCCACAGTGCTGATCACCCTGGCCCTGGTATTTTATTCCACCGGGATCTGGGCAGAAAGAATTGCGAAATTGCTCAAACCCTGGCATGTTTATACTTTCTGGGCAGGCTTTGTTTTTGATGTTTCCGGGACCCTTGCCATGCACAAAATGGCAGAAGGCAATTTTGATATCACGGACCCGCATACGCTGACCGGACAAATCGCCCTCTGGCTCATGCTCGCACATGCCACCTGGGCCACCGTCGTCATACGAAAAAACCAGGAATATATGAAAGCGCGCTTTCACCGCTACAGCCTGGTGGTCTGGATCATCTGGCTAATACCTTACTTTGGCGGTATGTACCTGGCCATGAGCCACTGAGTCATGGCAATAAAAAAGGAGACTGTACCTTTCGATACAGTCCCCTTGCACTTCTGATCCGATTTATTCCTATTGCTTCAACAGGTGGATTACTTTGCTGGGTTGATCTACGGATCTCACTTCCATAAAGTAGACTCCCGGCTGTATCCCTTCCAGGGAGAGCTTCACTGAGGATGAACGAAGACCATCCTTGGACCTTATTCTGACCCCCCTCGTATCGTAAAGGACCACGGAGGCAATTTCCATCTCTGATTCAATATAAACATAATCCCGGGCTGGATTGGGATAGAGTAAAATTCCAGGCCCGAATTCTAAGCTTCTGGAACTGGTTGTGCTAAAAATATCTGTAAACTCAGTATTGTGTACAAAGTCCAGGTCCACATCCCCCATAGCCACCACGGACTCCAGTCTCCATGCATGATCGGTGGGAGGCGCATCATAGCTGCCGTTCCCGTTGTGATCCGCATAAAAATCTACCAAATAGGATTTCCCCGCTTCTACCACATGGGATTCCACATCAAATTCGGCAG
>CAYWGP010000027.1:0-2220 GCA_964458155.1 uncultured Bacteroides sp. | reverse complement strand
AATGTGATTCTGATAGGACCACCCGGAGCAGGTAAAACCATGCTGGCCAAAAGACTTCCTTCGATCCTCCCTCCCTTGTCATTGCAAGAAGCTCTTGAAACCACAAAAATACATTCTGTTATCGGTAGGCTCGGAAAGGATGCTTCACTGATGGCTTCACGACCTTTCAGGTCTCCGCATCATACAGTGAGTGATGTAGCCCTTGTCGGTGGTGGTGGCAATCCACAACCAGGAGAAATTTCCATGGCCCATAATGGGGTACTATTTCTGGATGAATTGCCAGAATTTAAGAGGACAGTACTAGAAGTAATGCGGCAGCCGATGGAAGATCGAATAGTCACCATTTCGCGTGCTAAAGTTTCAGTGGACTATCCAGCCAACTTTATGCTAATTGCATCTATGAATCCCTGTCCTTGTGGTTATTACAATCATCCTGAGAAAGACTGTGTATGTGCACCCGGTATAGTTCAGAAATATCTGAATAAAGTCAGCGGCCCCCTACTGGATCGGATTGACCTGCATGTTGAAGTGACTCCTGTATCATTCGATGAAATGACGGCAGAAAGAAAATCTGAAAGCAGTGAAACGATTCGTAGTAGAGTTGTACTTGCCAGGGAAATTCAATCAGAACGATTTAAGAATAGAAATGAAGTATTCTGCAATGCCATGATGCCCTCAAATCTTGTCAAAGAAGTTTGTCAGATCAACAAGGCGGGAATAACACTTCTAAAAACGGCGATGGACCGTTTGGGATTATCTGCCAGGGCCTATGATCGAATTCTAAAAGTCTCCAGGACTATCGCCGACCTTTCTGAAAGTGAGGACATCAAAGCGGAACATTTAGCTGAGGCCATTCAATACAGGAGTTTGGATAGAGAAGGTTGGGCGTCTTAAACTGAACTCCTTCTAAGCCACCACCGATTCCATTTGTAGACTTCTGATTCTGTGATCAAATTAAGACTATAGCAACTCCCCCACTCATTCATCTCCACATCCCTGCGCTTGTGTAAAGTTCATTTCAATTGCTAGCGCGAATCACTAATTTGATTCTTCAAGTTTTCATCAACAAACCCAATAAAATATGAAAATCAAGATTTTACTGACCAATCTCATCCTCGTGGTATTGTTTCAGGCCGGATACGGCCAGCAGTCAGGGATGAATGAAAAAACCTTTAAAGGGTTGGAACTCAGAAATGTGGGGCCGGCATTTACCTCCGGTCGTATCGGAGACATTGCCATACACCCTCAAAACGAAAACATATGGTATGTCGCTGTAGCTTCTGGCGGAGTGTGGAAAACCGCCAACGCAGGCGTTACCTGGGAACCTATTTTTGATGGGGAGAAGTCCTATAGCATTGGATGTATTACCATCGATCCCAATAACCCACACACCATCTGGGTGGGCACGGGTGAAAATATAGGCGGTCGCCATGTAGGCTTTGGCGATGGCATCTACAAAAGTGAAGATGATGGTGCCACCTGGACCAATATGGGGCTAGGCGCTTCTGAGCATATTTCAAAAGTAATTGTGCATCCTGCCAATTCGGATGTTGTGTGGGTGGCGGTACAGGGACCCCTGTGGACATCCGGAGGCGAACGAGGATTGTACAAAACTACCGATGGTGGCAAAACCTGGGCCAAAGTGCTCGGCGGCAATGAATGGACGGGAGTCACAGATATTGCCATTGATCCACGAGATCCTGATTGGATCTATGCAGCCACCTGGCAAAGACACAGAACTGTGGCAGCCTACATGGGCGGAGGTCCGGGTTCCGGACTGCACAGGAGTACAGACGGGGGTGTTAGCTGGGAAAAACTCACATCCGGCATCCCAAAATCAAACCTGGGAAAAATCGGACTGGCGATATCACCACAAAATCCAGATAACCTATATGCAGCCATTGAATTGAACCTGACCGAAGGGGGTGTATTTATGTCTACCAATAGAGGCAAAAGCTGGACTAAGCAGTCAAATGCAGTTTCGGGCGGAACCGGTCCTCACTATTACCAGGAATTGTATGCTTCACCTCATTTCGAAGGAAGACTGTACATGGCAAATAATAGCATGATCTTTTCGGATGATCATGGCAAAACATTCATTCCTCTGGAAAGGGATGGTGTCCACTCTGATAGTCATTCACTCAATTTTAGCGCAAGCAATCCTGATTACCTGCTTATGGGTACCGATGGTGGAATTTATGTAAGCAACGATGGTGCGGA
>CAYWGP010000026.1:0-2102 GCA_964458155.1 uncultured Bacteroides sp. | reverse complement strand
TCTGCCCACTTTACTGGAGAGCCCTTTTGCAGATTCCATTCTACAAAGAGCACAGACCAAAGGCCTGGTGGAGGTGCATGTTCATGACCTTCGCGAGTATGCTGAGGGTAAACATAGACAGGTTGATGATTATGCTTTTGGCGGAGGTGCAGGGATGGTATTGATGGTTGGCCCAATTGCCAAATGTATCCGCCAGTTGCAGTCAGAAAGGGAGTATGATGAAATAATTTATACGAGTCCGGATGGGAAACAATTTGATCAGCCAGTTGCAAATGAATTATCTCTTAAGAAGAATATTATAATCCTGTGTGGGCATTATAAGGGTGTTGACGAAAGGATACGTGAAAATTTCATTACGAGAGAAATTAGTCTTGGAGATTATGTTCTTTCGGGCGGGGAATTGGCTGCCGCTGTAATAGCAGATGCAATAATCAGGCTTATTCCAGGTGTTCTATCGGATGAGACCTCTGCACTTACAGATTCATTCCAGGATGACTTGGTTGCCCCTCCGGTTTATACCAGACCAGCAGATTTTGAGGGCTTGAAAGTTCCAGAAGTTCTTTTATCAGGTCATGAAAAGAAAATCCAGGAATGGAGATTTGAGAAATCAGTTGAACGAACCCGATCCCGAAGACCAGACTTTCTTGATGGAGACAAGAGCTAGAAATCAATTCATTGTTTGTCTTTTTTCTTAAAAGTTGATTGATTACCTTTGCATTCCATTTCGGGATAGAAGAAAAATACAGCAGTTTTAGTCATGAGTGAATTATTGAAAGTTGTCGAAGAGGAGTTCAAAGAATCGAGAGGAAAATTTCCTGATTTTGCTCCTGGTGATACTATAAATGTACACGTGAAGATCCGTGAAGGTAGTAAGGAAAGAATCCAGCAGTTCCAGGGTACTGTACTTCAGAGAAAGCACCCAAATACTAATGGTGAGACTTTTACTGTAAGAAAGGTATCAAACGGTATCGGTATTGAAAGGATATTCCCCATCATTTCCCCCAATCTTGACAAGATTGAAGTACTCCGAAAAGGTAAGGTGAGAAGAGCCAGACTTTTCTATCTAAGAGGTCGTCAGGGTAAAGCTGCTAGAATCAGAGAGAAGAAATAGAGGATTTATTCCAAAAAATATAGATAAAAGGTCAACCAATCGGTTGACCTTTTTTTTGTGCTGGACTGTTAGATCGAAGCGAGACGCTTCGATCAGGGAGTTGGGTATTTAAAGGAGCATGTGATAAGGCTATATGAATGTAAATCCGCACGCAACGGGAGGTCCGAGCCTCCGCTTGGACCTATCCATACTGGCGCGCACCTGCCTGCCGGCGGCCAGGTTTGCAATGTGTGCCTATTTATTTGCAATAGAAGATGAATGTAAATCCGCATGCATCAGGAGATGCGCACAAGTAGTCGGAGAAATCTCACAATAAAAAAGGCCTCATGCGAGGCCTTTTTTATTGCTAGTTGGATTGATAATTTACAGTTCCTTTACTTTCAGATTCCTGTACCAGACGTTGTCTCCATGATCCTGAAGTCCAAGGTAGCCTTTCTTAGCAACCTGGGCCCAGTTTTCATTTAAACCAGGGAACTTACTTACAGCCACCATTTCTTCCCATTCAGGAGTCCAGAGTTCGTACTCAACCACAGCTACTCCATTTTGCATATGTGTAACCTTGCCATTATCAACAATAATCTCCACCTGATTCCACTCTCCCGCCTCTCTGGCATTTTGTGGATCAGCAGCTATCATATCATATAAGGATCCTGCTCTCCGATTACCATCTTTCCCAAGGTTCCAATCCTTATGATTTGGATGTAGCACCTGCATCTCCGGCGCAGTTTTCCAGATGTAGTCATACTCTGGACTTTCCTGACCCAGGTAGAATATTCCTGAATTGCAAGCTGTGTCGAGCTTCCATTCGAGCTTGAAGTGGAAGTTTTCAAATTCCCGATCATAGAGGATGTCACCACCATCTTCAGCGCCAGCTTCACCTCTTCCAGAACCAGGCATATGAATTGTGCCATCCACAATCTGCCATCTTGCAGGGACATCTTCTCTACCATATCCTCGCCATCCTTCGCTGGATTCACCGTCAAACATCAGG
>CAYWGP010000025.1:0-7503 GCA_964458155.1 uncultured Bacteroides sp. | reverse complement strand
GGATACCACGGCAATCTCGTTGGATTTAGATAAAAGCTCGGTCAGTTTCTCCTGGATCTTGCGCTCATAGGTCCCCGAATCAATGGTGGCCTTGGTGCCGATGATCCCCACATTGTGAAGCTTTTCAATCCTGGTATTTTTAATTTCCCCGGCATCCTCGCTATTCAGAATGGAGCCGGTATTAATGCAGACATGGTTTACCACCGGGTCGATCACGTTCATTACCACTGCCCTGTCTCCCACATGGGCGCGGACTTCCTCGAAGGCATTGGAGGAAGCTGAGTTGCAGGCGATCATGATCACCTTGCTGTTCTGCTCCAGAAGAAAATCGGCAATCCCCAGCGAATACTGAACAATGGATTCGCGGGACTTATCCCCGTAGGGAAGATGGGCCGTATCGCCAAAATAAACCAGTTGCTCGTTGGGAAGGAGTGTATGCAGCGCATGCGCCACAGTCAGTCCGCCTACCCCCGAATCAAATATTCCAATGGGACCTGTTTTTGACATCTCTTTATCTATGTTCCCAGGCAAAATTGGCCGGAATTTCTGAAATGAAGGTACAAAAAAAAGGGATTGTGAAATTTATAAGAATTCACAATCCCAAATTTTTTATAAAAAATCAGATACGATAAAGCATCCGATCCTGTAAGATGGCGCTACTGGACTCCCAGTTTGGCTTTTACCAGCGGTATCATGTCCACACTCTCCTCGGAGGTATAGACCGGATTGCCCTGGCTAATATCAAATACATAAATCAATCCAAGCTCCTTGGCCACCTCGTCAATGGCTCCACGGGCTTTTTCCATCACCGGCTGGATTACTATCATGCTCTGCTGCTGAAGGTCCTGCTGGGCAGTCTGAGTGTAGTTCTGAAGACGCATCTGCAATTCCTGGATCTCGGAAGCTTTCGCCTCTTTGATCAGATCGCTCATGGCGGCTTCGCCCTGATTGAATTCTTCAATTTTCTTATTGATCTCCACCTGGATCCGTTCGATCTCCAGTTCATAATGTATTTGAAGTTCCTGAAGCTCTGTCTGAGCTGAATCATATTCAGGCATGGCCTGAAGTAAAACTTCGGAAGAAATGTGTCCAAACTTTTGCGCCTGGACTGCAAAGGCCATACTGAGTATACCCACGGCCAAAATCATTCGTTTCATCATGTTCGTTTTCTATTATATCCGTATTTAACTGATTGCTTGTATAAAGCGGCTACAAATGTAAGATTTTAATTTTTATAACCTAACTTTTTAAGTACATCATCACTCAGGTCATAGCGCGGGTTTGAGTACAATATGGAGGCCCCTGAGGCGGTGTCAAAAATGATGGCATAAGAGCCCTCGGCCGACAGCTCTTTTACTGCCTTATAAATGGCATCCTGGATGGGTTTCACCAGCTCCTGTCGCTTTTTGGCCAGATCGCCGTCCGGACCAAAATATTTGGCCTGAAGATCCTTTACCGCGTGCTCCTTGGAAATAATCTCTTCCTGTCTCTTGGTTTTCATCTCATCGGTAAGAAGTACCCGCTCCGACTGGTAGGTCTTGTACATTTGTTCAATAACTTCATATTCCGCAGCGACCTCCGCTTCCCATGCTTCTGAAGCCTTGTCCAGTTCTGTCTGGGCTGCACTATACGAAGGAATATTCTGCAGGATGTAGTCGGAATCGACAAATGCAAATTTCTGTGCCATGGCACTTCCTGCGAATAATGCCAGTACCAGGGCAGATATCATTAGTTTTTTCATGGTATAATGATTTTCGGATCTCTGTTTGATTATTACTATATGGTTGAAGGTTCAAACACCGTACCAAAATTTTTTCCATCACAAATTAGAACTGCTGACCGATGGTAAAATGGAACTGGGATCCACTGATACCCGTGTGACCGGGATATTCGTCGAATCCCCATGCCCAGTCGATCCCCAGCAATCCAAACATGGGCAGGAAGGCCCTTACACCAATCCCCGCCGCACGCCTGGTGCCAAAGGGATCATACTGATCGATACTGTACCAGGCATTCCCTGCTTCAATGAAGGTGAGCACATAGATGGTTGCAGAAGGATTCAGTGATACCGGGTAG
Organism: uncultured Bacteroides sp.; assembly: GCA_964458155.1. Lineage (GTDB taxonomy): Bacteria > Bacteroidota > Bacteroidia > Bacteroidales. Next base: position 5,427 of record CAYWGP010000025.1, on the reverse strand, counting down.
CGCAATTCAAGGGTGTACTTGGTATACACGTTTCCACTCTTGTTCCCGTTTTCATCGGTAGGAGTCAGGCTCCTGTTGGGATATCCACGCTGGGCAATGGTCTCCCGTCCGTAGAGGTTGTAACCCGACAGTCCGTCCCCACCCAGGTCAAATCCTTCGAATGGTGATGGACCAATATCGTTGTTGTAGTGACCCAGGTAACCCCATTGTACGCGGGCCATCAACACCAGGTCGCCCAACAGGGCATGGAACCAGTCGGCCTTGACCATCCAGCGGTAGTATTCCACCCACTTGTATTTATCTTCATCGCTGATAGTAGAATAGTCGACATCGGATTTAAACAGCGAGTAGGGCGGCGTAAGCTGCAGGCTCACACTGAGGTTTGAACCCCGCCTGGGATAAATCATCTGGTCCTGCGAACTCCGTCCCAGGGTGGTGGTAAAGCTGAAGTTATTGAAGAAGCCGTTATCCACAAGAAAGAGGCCCGGATAGTCCTTTACTTTATAGCGCTGATAAGAGAAAGCATTATAGAGGGTAAAGAAGTCATCGGGCCAGGTAAGACGGCGGCCCAGTCCGATTGATGCCCCTATCACCGAGTAATACTCGTCCTTTACATCATCCTTATTGCCCCCGTAATAGAAGGCATAGGGATTCCGGTTCATCTTGGAGAAGTAACCCGAAACTGAGAAGGAGTTTGGTTTCTTACCCCCGAACCATGGTTCAACAAAGGAGAAGTTATATGACTGGTAGACCCGTCCGTTGGTCTGGGCCCTGAGAGAGAGGGTCTGACCATCGCCCGAGGGAACCGGTCGCCATGCTTTGGGATCAAAGATCCTGCTGGCCGCAAAGTTGGAAAAACGTATTCCGACGGTAGCCACAAGCATCCCGCCGCCGTAGCCACCTGAAACCTCCAGCTGGTCCGTGGCGCGTTCCACGAGCCTGTACTCAATATCCACCGTACCATCGGCCTGGTTGGGAATTGGATTGGGCTCAATCTGCTCCGGATCGAAGTGTCCGAGGTTGGCAAGTTCACGTACCGTCCGGATAAGTTCCGACTTGCTGAACTTATCTCCGGGCAGTGTCCGGAGCTCCCGGCGGACCACATGCTCATTGGTCCGGTCGTTACCAGAGATAATCACCTTGTTAATGGTGGCAATATCCCCTTCGTAAATACGCATTTCAAAATCGATGGTATCATTCTCCACACTCACCTCCACGGGGGTCAGCTGGAAAAAGAGATACCCGTTGTCGAGGTAGATCCCGTTCACAGCATCCTCATCGATAAAGAGGCGCTCGTCCAGAACCGATTGATCGAACACATCTCCCTTAGAGATGCCCAGCTGGTAGTTCAGTATTTCTGATGGGAACTTGGTATTCCCAACCCAGGTGACATCGCCAAAATGATACATGTTTCCTTCCTCCACATTCACATAGAGGTTAAGCCGGTTATCCGAGTCTTCCACAAAGGCCACAGAATCGGAAAGCACCTTGGCATCTCTGTATCCGTTCTCATTGTAAAAAGCCACCAGGCTCTTCTTATCTTCCTTGAAAGCGTCTGATACCAGCTTTGATGCCTTGAATATATTAATACTCATCTGCTTGGTATCCTTCATCTTTCGTCTTAAAATCGAAGGTTTAAATGCCGTAACCCCGTTGAAAAAGATCTGATCAATCTTGACACGGGCTCTTTTATCGATAACAATTTCCATCTTCACCATATTCACCCGGATGGTGTCGTCCTGCAGGTTAATGTTCACTTCGGTATTCAGGAAGCCCTTTTCTATAAAGTGCTCACGGATAATCCGGCTGGTATTATCCATAATATCGGCGGTTACCTGCTGCCCCCGCTTCAGGTTGACCTTCTCCATGATGTCCTGCTCCTCCGATTTCCCTATGCCGACAATAGTCAGTTCCGACAACCTGGCTCGCTCGGTGAGGTAGATATCGATCCACACACTGTCATTGCGGATCTGCTGGGCTGTGATCATGGCGTCGGAAAAGAGCCCCTGGCTCCAGAATTTCTTCAGTACACTGGTTACTTCATCACCCGGGAGGGTAATGGTATTTCCCACCTTAAGTCCCGAAAGGCTCACCAGTACTTCCTTCTGGATAAATTCAATACCGCTGACAGTCACATCTGCAATCACATATTCCTTAGGATGCTCGTAATCCATGACCTCCAGAGAGTCACTTTCGAGCTGCTGGGCCATTACCTGGGGTGTCGCCAAACCTGAAAAGAATATCAGGAGCGTTATAAAAAGAAAAGTCCGTTGTCTCATTCCTGCAATAATACTTCTATTAATTATTAAACAATGCTCCGGACTTATTACTCACCTTACCGAATCGTCGCTCCCGTCGCTGATAATCGATAATGGCTTCGTAAAAATGCTCCTTGCTATAGTCGGGCCACAATACCGGTGTAAAGTAAAGCTCCGTATAGGCAAGTTGCCAGAGCAAAAAATTACTGATCCTCCTCTCTCCGCTGGTTCTTATGAGCAACTCCGGATCGGGCATAAAGGACGTAGCCAGGTATGATTCCAGCATGGCGGAATCCACATGCTCCGGATCCAGTTTCCCGGATGCGGCATCGGCCATCATTCTTTTTACCGCATCGGTAATCTCCCAACGGCCGCTGTAACTCAGCGCCAGGACCAGGGTAAGCCCCTTATTTTCCGAAAGGAATTCTACCGATTGCATCAGTTGCTTATGTACGCTCTTTGGAAGATCAGGCACATTTCCAATTACTAGCAGGCGGACATTATTCTCGTTTAGCTTATTGGTTTCATTTGTTATTGCACGGGTCAGCAGAGCCATTAAGCCGTCAATCTCGGCCCGTGGACGGTTCCAGTTCTCGGTGGAAAAAGCATAGAGGGTCAGATATTCAATCCCCAGCTCCCCGGCTGCCTCTACCACCTTTCTAACAGACTCCACACCGTTGCGGTGACCGAAGATTCGCTCTCCACCCTTCTTCTCTGCCCAACGTCCGTTGCCATCCATAATTATGGCCACATGCCTGGGCAGGCTGTTCCGGTCTATTTGCTCCTTCAGGTTCATCCTTCGTTTTGTCCTCTAATTCTACTTCCCTGTTTTATGCCCTGTGGGATTCGGGCCTTTATCGTTCCCCGGTTTTCGTTTGGCCGAAGATGGGGTCTTCTGTGTTCCATCTCCCTTCATCATCAAGGGATGCTTCCTGGACACTTTGAACCAGTCATCACTTTTATTTCTCTTACTGTCACTCTTCAACCTGTACGACTTCTCCTGGAAAGCAGGACACTCATTCTTATAATTAAAAAACTTATAGGTGAGGAAAATCCCGGTAAACATATACCAGTCATTGTTCCCCACAGGGCTCTGCACCGCTTCGCCACCTGCATTTTCAACTCCGTCGAGCAGATCGTTAAAGGTCTTTCTCGCGCTCACCTCGATCCCCCCGCTGAGCTTTTTTCCCAGGTTGGCCTTAAGCCCTCCCCCGAAGGGCAGGAACAAGTGTGATTTCACCTCACCCAGGCGGTCAAAACTATAACCCACACCTGCTGTTACATAAGGCGAATATTTTGTTTTCTGGTTAGCCGTTTTATAGGGCCACCAATTGAATTCATAATTCAGGCCCAAATCTACGAAACTTGAGTGGAATTCCGCCTCTGTTCCCCCGAAAATCTCACCCGAACCCTGCAGATCGTAAAAAGTTGATTGAAAGCGTATGGCCGAGCGCATATCAATGTTGAACCTGATAATGGGCCCTATGGCCGGAGGCAGACTCGCAGGCTGGGGTATGAATGGGGCAATATCTCCAAAGTACCAGGGCAGGGCGGTCATAAAACCAATATCACTGTTCCGCTGCCCCGAGGCAGGAGAAGTAATACCTAAAAGTGCGATGATTAGCAGCAGGAATACCAGGACATGCCCCGTAACTCCTTTACCTGTAGAGTTTTTTGAAGACCGGCCTTCCGTTCTTATCGTTCCTGATTTTGTATATTCCTTTAACACTGAAAAGATAGTATGAGTCATTATATTCGGACCATTCTGAAGCATAGCCATCAATCTCGTCCGACAGGGAGAAGCTGTACCCCGCTTCAAAACCAATGCTCCAGCGGGGATCAATTTCCATCTTTACTCCAGCTCCCACGGGGAAAACGACCGAATACACCGCATTATTGTTGTATCCCGGTGTATCCTCCGGAATCGCCTCTCCAGTTTCTGCATACTTCACCTTGGATTTGGACAGGATGCCGGAAACTCCTCCGAAAGCGTATACAAATAGCCTGTTGTAGGAGTTGACCATTGCCCTCTTATTGTACATTCCCGAAGCGAAAATATTCTCCCTGGTACCCAGGATATAATACTCTCCCCTGATCCCGGATACGAAGGCATTACTGTTAAAGGAATAGTAGCGCCCGTGACTGCTGACAGGATCATCTTTCCCGCCGTACATGCTGTAGGCCAGGTCAATGGCAACAGCAATATTTTGTGTGACCATAAAGCGGGGCGTAACTCCGAAACTGGGCCTGAATCCATTGACCATATTGGCAAGGGGCTGATTGGCCTTCCCAATATCTCCCTGGAAGGCCACCCCTGCCACGTACAGATCCACTTCGTAGCGCCGGAGCTTCCAACGCTGACTAAAACCATCCACTGAAGTGATAAGGAGAAGCGCAATGACGGGGATCCAGAGTTTGTTCTTCATGATCAGCTAATTCGGGATATAAGTATAAAAATAATAAATATTTTTAATTACGCCTATCTGCACCCCACATTAACTTATTCCGGAGGGTGTTGTAAAAGCTAATATTCTCGATACGAATCATCTTCAGAGCATAATCCGCTTTGCGAATCGTTACCAAAGATTCCACATCCAGATCTATGGTGCGGGAATCAATCGCCAGTTGGTACTGTGAGTCACGGGTATCAACCGACAGTTGCAATAAGGCAGAATCGGGGAGTACCAATGGCCTCACTGTCAGGTTATGAGGTGCAATGGGCGAAAGTACAAAGCTATTGGATTCGGGAACCACGATGGGTCCGCCCACACTCAGATTGTATGCCGTCGATCCGGTGGGTGTGGATAGGAGAAGTCCGTCTGCCCAGTAGGCACTCAGAAACTCGTCATTTACCTTCACATGAATGGTGATCAGCGAACCGGAGTTTTTGTAAATCCGTACTTCATTCAGGGCCACATCCATATTTTTGAGATCGATCCCGGGAACTTCCACTTTTAAAAGCATTCGTTCTTCAATATCGTATTTGCCGCTGAATACACTTTCCAGAGACTCTTCCATGTTCTCCTGGGAAATGTAGGACAGGAAGCCCAGCCGGCCAATATTTACTCCCAGCACGGGGATGGCCCTGTCGCGGACCAGATTGACCGTTTCCAGGAAGGTGCCGTCGCCTCCCACTGAAAAAAGAAAATCCAGATCCTGGGGCAGATCA
>CAYWGP010000024.1:0-37254 GCA_964458155.1 uncultured Bacteroides sp. | reverse complement strand
CAAAATATCCTCGATCAATTACAGGAGAAGGGCCAGACTATTCATCATTTTGAGATCAAGAAACCCTCCCTAAATGACATCTTCCTTGATTTAGCCGGCAGCAATCATGAATAAAACCTTCCTGATATACAAACACGAATTCAGGCTGGCCATCAAAAGGGCCGGTTATATCATTCTGACCCTGATAGTCCCAGTTCTTGCTATTCTGGCTATTGGGATTGTACAACTGGTTTCAACCCTTTCCAAATCTCCAGAAAACACCTTGGTGCACATCGGCTATGTGGATGAACTTGGGCTGTTGGATGAAGCAATGGATGAGGGTTTTGCCAGTTTTATCGCTTATGCTTCCAAAGAGCATGCAAATCAAGCCCTGGTAAGCACAATGATTTCCACGTATATAATCATACCAGAAGATTATCTTTCCTCGGGGACACTTCAGAGGTTTACCCTGGAACAGGAAAATAATACCTCACCTGCAATGGTGGCCATGATCAAGAGATTTCTCTCAGTAAACCTGCTGAATGATAAAATATCCCCGGAGGTCCTGAACCTGGTTGTTTCTCCTCTTAACCTGCAGGTTACCCGCGTTACGGCTCAGGGTGAACAGGCTCTTGAACAAAAGAGCTTTGCCAATGTGTTCATACCCGGAGTATTTTCCCTGCTGCTTAGCCTTTCCCTTATGTTCGGAGTTATTGCTCTGGTCAACAGCCTGGGTGAGGAAAAAGAAAGCCGTCTCATTGAAGTGCTGTTTTCGTCTGTCTCTGTTCGTCAATTACTGATAGGCAAATTGCTGGCCCTGGGTTTGGCTGGATTGATACAAGTTCTGTTCTGGTTGATATCAGCACCCCTGCTGTTAGAACTGGCCTCATCTTTGTTTGGGGGATTTCTGAATGAGATTGAGATCCCCAGTAGTTTCATTCTGCTGGGTACACTTTATTTTATTCTTGGATATCTCTTATTTGCCGTGCTGTCCATCGGTGTGGGTGCCATCACTCCAACTGCCAGGGAAGGCGGCCAGTTATCCATGATATATGTAATGTTGAGTTTTGTACCGCTCTGGTTCGCCACATTGCTTTTCATGTTCCCGAACGGGACTTTCTCGGTCATATTGACTCTTTTCCCAATAACAGCTCCCATCCAGAACATGCTCAGACTCGGAGTGACTGATATCCCCATATGGCAGATCCTGGTCAGCATTGGATTGCTATTGCTATCCATAGTACTTGGATTGTATTTTTCCATCAGGATTTTCCGGATCTACATGCTTATGCATGGTAAAAGACCTGGTCTGAAGGCTATCATTCAGCATCTTAAGAGTACTTGATGGATCGGCACCCATATACTGAAACAGTAGACAAAGCAAATTTTACGCAATTCCGCCAGAAAGTCACGGTGTATCTGATTTAGGATGGATAAAGCAAAATGCAATCTAGCTATTTCGAGATTAATCGAGGTGGCCTATTCTCCATTCTAGGAAGTATATTACCAACAGACTTGCGGCTATAATAATAAGGGCAACGTATGGAGGCTGTCCCAGTGAAAAATATAAACCGATCATGGAAAGAATTAGAATTACAATTCGTGGCAACAATAGTGATCCGCTTACTCTCCACACCGCTGCAGCTGAAATGCCAACAAAAAAGATGTATCCTCCACCCAATGCTATGCTTATTGGAATATTCAATACATCTTGAGGATGTCCTAAAATGATTTCAAATCCTACGGCCACACCAATGATCCCGCAAATGAGCGGGAAATGCAGGAAGCTGAAGAAGAATATCAAAAATAAAAAACCACCAAAATAAAAGGTTCCAACAATATATGGCATAGTATATTGTAGAGATCTCTTCAAAGGCCAGAAAAGAATTGCAGATACATTACAAATCAGGTAATACATCTGTAATCAGGAAAATTGAGCAGATCTTTCTGGAATTATCAAATTCGCGCTATGAAGGAACCGGAAATCCTGAGCCTCTGAAATATCAATTGGCTGGTTACTGGTCAAGGCGAATTAACAAAAAGGATTGGCGACTTCTCCCCCGATGATGTAGTAAATATGAATTCATACTAAATTAATACCGATGTGCTGTGTCAATGGCCGTTTTTATGTTTGCCAAATCGATATCACCCGGCAAAGTACATGAGGCGCCAAGCACAAACTTTTCAGGGGCTTGAGAGAGTACCCTGCTGACTTCAGAGGATATTTCATCCGGGGTGCCAGAGGCCATAATCCCTCTCTTTTGCATCCCGCCCATGAATGGCCTGTTGAACAACTGATACATTTCCCTGCTGCTTATGGTCTGATCGTTTGTGAGGTTCAGACTGCTGTTGATGATGTGTCCGGGATAATCTACAAATGCTGAGTAATCGTCATAATTACCTGAATGATCACAGATATGGAGGATATTGGTAGAGCAACCTGCCTCCATTTCCCTTCCTGCGACCAGGTCAAAAGGTTTCACATAATTGGTAAACAAAGAGGCTTCCGTAAACCGTCCTCCTTCACCTCCCTGGGTGCTTTGAAGAAATCCGTCCACCCCTAGTTTGATACATTCCTTTACATATATGAGAAGACTATCGGTAATGATTTCAAGTCCCTTCCTGGTCAGTTCCGGATCCTCCTCCAGGTGGCGGGTTATCATCTCATCACTGGTGGTATGGCCGGCACATGCAAAAGGAGAATAGAAGGTAGCGATGACAGGTGCTTCCTTCTTGGCTTCCTTTACGATGCCTTTAATTACTGCCAGGGGCTCTTCATAAAATTCCTTTCCGTAAAGTGGCATACCGGACCAGTCCGAAGGTTTCAGAATTCCAGGAATTTTTGGGAACACCTTCTCATATTGGATCTTCATGAAATCCATATCAGTATACCTGAAATACTCCAGGTGCTTCTGTATGGCGGCTTCCCCAGTTTGATATCTTTTGCCAAAATGAATGAAAAAGCCCGCTGGATAGTATTCCTGGGGTTTGTCTTCATTAATCAAGCTCAGAATGAGCTCCCTTTTTTGCTTAGGTAGTGGTTTCCGTCCGGAGCATTGAAGTAAACCCAATCCGCTTCCCACAGTTGCCGTGGCCAGAATACCCGATTTTACAAAATTCCTTCTGAGCATGATTTCGTCGATTTTGTGAATTATAAGCTCACTAGAAATATAAACATACTAACTTTCCATATTCTACTCAAACTCCTTCGGCACCCCGCAGATCATTTTGAAAGGCTGGTCACCCTTATTGCGGTACTGGTGCTTCTCATCCGGATTCACCAGGGCAAAATCACCAGCTTTCAAAGGAGTCTCCTCCCCTTTTTCGTTCACCAGTGCCCCCTGGCCTTCGATTACATAATTCATATGCTCGTATGGATGATTGTGATAAGGAGTATGACCTCCTGGCTCAACGGTAAATACACGATAGGAGTATACAGGCGTACCATCATCGCTTCCAAGTGGCAATTGTCGCCAGGCACCCTCGGCACCCTTCATATGAACCTCTTTTTTCTCTACATCTGAAAGTGAAATTATTTTCATGAGCTATTGATTTTGTTTGTTACGAATATAAATAAAATACCTGTCAGCTCAGATCGATTGACATAAGTAGTAATTATCCCTAAATTGTTGAATATATAAACCTTAAACTTAAGCTAATCAAATGAAAATCCTGAGGAAGATACTATTCGCCGGTGGTTTTATGTGCCTGATGTTTCTGGGAAGCAATTGTGGCAAAATGAGCACCGGTGTTTGTACTGGCTACAGTTCAGAATTTAACAGTACTTATTGTAAAGACGGCTGGACCAAGGAAGAATGTGACGAGTGGGATGAACTGGAGGTGAATGGAGTCAGCTGGACTTTTCACAAAGGTCAGACCTGTGAAGAACGGGGCACTCCGGCAACGCCATAAGGGGATTACTCGCTTTTGCTCGTGATCCCGTTGAGGGGATCCTGCAAAGTAAACAACAAACCCCCAGCTTTCGCTGAGGGTTTAATTGCTTTGCGGAGAGGGGGGGATTCGAACCCCCGGTACCCTAATCGAGTACGCCAGTTTAGCAAACTGGTGGATTAAGCCACTCTCCCACCTCTCCGGATGTGCTTAAAGCAGCACAAAAATATAAAAAATAGTCCAATATAAGTACCGCTCTTCCATTTAATCTTCATCCCTTTTTAGTCCCTTCCCGGAGATGTTTTTTTGTGATAGGAATCGGGAGGTTTATGGAGCGTGCCTGTAAATATTCGCGCAGCGAAGATTTTAAGCACCGACTGAACCTCCCGAGGCCAAATAAAAAAACGTCCGCCGAGGCGGACGTTGATAATGATCGGAGGATCCTGGGATCCTATCTATGTAATTGTTATCCCTGCAATCTGGGAAGGTAAGCTGCAATCAATCCAACTGCCTTGTCCTGCTCGATTTTACGCTCCTTTACAAGAACTGTCTGATCGTGATACTCATTGGCATTAAAACCATCCCTTACAGCCGGACTGTTAAACATGGCTTTACGCACGCCAAATCCCTCTTTGGTGCAGTTGTACATAAACCAGTAACCGCCTGTGTAAGCAATAAAAGAATTGCATTCTCCATTTGCATTTACGGCAATCTTCATGTTATGGGATGGATTGTCATAATATACATTGTATACTGCAAACTCCTGCCCCTGGAAATGATATACATCATCAGTCCCGGTAACCACGTAATCACCGGCTGCGGTGTTGGTGGGACCCGAGAGGTAGACTTCGTTGATGTCGCCATCGGCAAAAAGAGCACTGGTTACAAATAGTAAGGCAACTGCTGCAGCTGCGAACCTCTTAAGAAAATTTACTTTTGATTTCATCGTATTCAGGTTTTTTGTTTTAATTAATGTTTTGAGTTATGCCAGAGACAGATCAACACCCGTGCCAAAGGTCTTAATATATTGATATACTGATACATATACCCGTTTTTCTCTGAGTCTAACAATGGTTAAATACGCACGAAAATGGACATATCTGTTCGATAGCGGATGGATTTATAGATATGTTAATGCTTTGAATGACTGAATGTTACAAAACATAAAAGGGGCCGGCTACCAATGCCGGCCCCTCAATGGGTGAATATTCTGCAATTACTTCTGGTTAGTTCAGGTGGTTACCCTTTTAGCTGAGGAACATAAGCTGCAATCAAACCCACAGCCTGCTTTTTTTCAACCTTCTTTTTCTTCATCAGAACTGTCTGGTCGTGAAACTGCTGCGGATCGAAAACATCCTTTGCCCAGGGATTCGAAAACATCACTTTTCTTACGCCAAAACCGTGCTTATTACAGTTATAGAAAAACATAAACTCGCCGTTAAAGGCCACAAATGAGGTACACTGGCCTTCGTTATTAACTGCAATATTCATGTTCATTGAAGGATCGTCATAATAAATCCTGAATACTTCATATTCCCGACCCATAAAATGAAACATGTCACTTGTAGTTTGCACCACAAAATCGCCGGCCGACGAAGTTGAAGTGCCCGTTAGATAAACCTCTGAGATCTCCCCATCTGCAAATGCAAATGTGGTGGATACACAGAGTGCAACGACAATGGTCGCCAACCTTCTAATCAAACTAACCTTCTTCATAGCAATCACTTATTGTTGTTTCAATTAAAATTACCACCAATAAAAAGGAGAATCAACTAAGTTCAAGCAACGACTTTATCTTGAATGTGAACAACAGTAAAGCAGGTGTGAATGACAGTGATGGATTCTAAGCTGCCTGTCGGCCAATAATCAGGTCCACTGCGAAAACATTGCCAATGGGACGGGCAGTGAGGTAATATTGTTTCCGGTAAGAGGATTCCAGAAGTTTACGGACCGCCTCTAAACCCAGACCTGTCGCGGCAACAGGTGAAGCCTGGCTTTCATCCACGCATGGCTGGACACCATTTCTGACCTTTAAAAGTATTTTATCCTGCTTGACAACTAAATGAATGGTGACCCAACCATTGTTGGGGCATTTACGGATGCCGTGTTTAAATGCATTCTCGATCAATGTATAGATTGTAAGCGGAGGTATGGATACACCCTCTGTATCCCCTTTTACCTGGAAATCCAAAAGAAATGAGCTTTCACCCAACCAGATCCTCTCAAGGGCGATGTATTCCTGGATCAAGGCTATCTCCTCCGATAGGGTAATCATCTCCTGTCGTGAGTAAGATACAACCCGCTCAAGTAAATATGAAAGACCGGCAATGGCCTCCGGAGTATCTTCCGATTTGCGAAGGGAAAGTGCATACAGGTTATTCAGGGAATTGAACAGGAAATGAGGTTGAAGCAGGTTCTTGAACAATTCCAGGCTGCTACGATCATCTTCGTGCTGCCTTTGATTCCGGGAAACCAGATATTGATCTGTTATCATCGCTCACCTTTCGTTTGTACCGTCCCTGTACATCATTAACATATGTATCACTTTCTATGCCAAAAATTATTATTCGCTGTATACCTGCGTTTTAGCAAAAATATTACGGGATTTTACATTGCTTAGAATTGTCCGGTATTGAACAAGGCTGTGCGCCTTGGAACAATTCTGAAGCAATGTTAAGCATCTGAACCAGTTGCTTTGCCTTTAAAAATTTGAGGACGGGGAATAAAAAAACTTGCCGTTGAGTCATTACTTATTAATCCTAAAACTTAAAGCAAGAAAGCCGACGGCAAGTTTGTCAATTGATGTGCATAGAGTTAGCTCAAATGTAATGGACCCTCGCCTGTGAAAAAAACTAATTCAGTTTACAACCTGTTCGGGGGTGCTAAGTACATCTGCAGGGGGGTGAATGGTATTTGCAGTCGATGACTCAATGTTCCTAATAAGAACAGAACATCCATAACTGTGCGTTTCGATGCTCATGGAAACCTGTTCTTTATAACAGGATTCTATCTGCTGCATGTTTTGAAGACAGTTATCCGTGGTTTCATGTTTTTTTAGTCCACTATTTAATATCTGGACCGTGATCATATTTGAGTAAGCTGAAGCCTCGATATTCAACTCAGGTAAAGAGTTTTCCCTTTCAAACTTCCGGAATATCATATCAATAATTGTAAACAGAATCATCGGAGGCATCTGAATCTGACCGGGATCGCCAGATACAAAAAATTCTACATCTGGTTTGCTTTCCCTTAAGATTGTTACCAGGGCCACCAGTTTTCTTACAAGCTCAATCTCCCCGGAAAACAGCTTATTTTTCTCTTCATTATAGACCATCACATCGTTCAGAAGCTCTGATGTCAATGCAATGGCCCGTGTTACATCCGGTGATGATTCATTCACCATGTGGTCGATATGGTTAATAGCATAAAGTAACATATGGGGTTGAACCCTGGTAAGGGCATTTTCCATCTGTTGCTTAAGCTCTGTATGCTGAAGCTCTTTGCTTCGAGTATCTGCATAATACCAGTTCCTGATTGTTCTTGCTGCAAGAAATACAAGCACTATATATAGATTGCCCAGACCGCTCATGATTACATCTGCAGGCCTGAGGTAGTCTTCTCTTAGATCTGACCCGGTTTGATACCATTTATAGATAAACTCATTGCTCAGGATAAGTTCCAGCATGGAGAACCCATAAAAAAGAACCAGGAAAAGGAGAATAAAAATGGGGAACAGGCGCTTGCTCAGAAAATATGGAACCAGAATGTAAGCCACCAGGTAGGTGTGAGCAACAAAGATTGGCAGAGTGATGAGGTAGTAGGAGAACCAGCCCAGATAAACCGGCATGGATTCACCAAAACTCTTGATGAATGTAAATCCAATCACCCAGGCTAACCAGAATACCAGGTGCCTTAGTCCCCTTTTTTGCTCCAGCTTCATCATCAATCTCTCCCGCATATCAAAGGCTTAAATGAAGTTCCACCTGATGTTCATTGTTTCTTTCTCTAATAGCCAGACGATGACTGTTGGGATAGGCCAGTTCAAGTCGCCTGATACTATTCTCATTGCTGCCATCATTTCTGTCTGAAGGATTGTCGCACAAATCAGATACGGAGTTTGTTGCCACAAAACGAAGCCGTGTATCCTGAACTTTAAGCTCAATCCGGATCCATGATTTCAATGGATTTTCCCCGGCTCCATGAACGAAGCAGCTTTCCACAAACGAATAAAGTATCAAAGGCGCAATCTTCAAACCATGCATCTGGCCCTCTGGCTCGAAGTACACTTTTAAGCGATCCCCAAATCGAAGTTTCTCCAGTCCGATATAGTTGTTTATCATTTCCACTTCCTTCTCCAGAAATACTTTTTCACTTTTGCTTTCATTAAAGAGGTAGTGAAGAATGGATTGCAACTTTTTCACCGTTGCTTTAAGATGCTCCGGCCGGTAAATTGAAATTGAATAGAGATTGTTAAAATTATTGAAAATCACATGCGGATCCATCTGATGTTCAATCAGCTTAAGCTCTGCCTCCAGCTCCTTGCGTTGCAATTCTTTGTTCCTCACCTCAAGGGTGTAGTGATCCCTGGCAAACTTGACCAGAGTAAATACGGCCACAATAAAGCTCATATCCTTTGTATTTACCAGCAGCGCCTGTAGGGTGATGAAATTGTCCGGAGCAGCATTCTCAGGTGCAATTGCATTATAAAAGATGTAGTCGGAAAACAGGAACTTCAGTAAGGACAGACTTACTCCTGCCAGCATGAAAGAAACTATAAAAAGAAATATTTTCCTCTTCAGTAACAGATGAGGAATCAGTATATAAACAGTAATATATGCATAGCCAAAAAAGAAGACAGCATTGGTAAATACCATGATATATCCCACCCAGAAATCAGCCCCTTCCAAGGAACGTGAATATGCCACCCATGAAAACAGGAACACCATGGTAAGGAACAATACCAGGTGCCTGAATATTCTGATGGTCAGCTTCTGGCCAAGCAACATATTGATCATATTTTAAAAATAGTCTTCAAATGGTGAACTACCATCTCTTATCAATCACGGTATTATATTGATCTGTCAACTCCATTCTTCAGTCCATATAAGCAGTTTACAGATGATTCTTTGTCGTTTCCCATGTTTTTTATGCTTTTGACTGAAATAGTTTAAGAAAAGGGAGTAAATTTGTTATGTTGAAGTGAGATTGTAAGATTGTTTTCATGTTCTTTTCTCTTTAATCTTAACGAAGTTGCAGATTTGCCAGGCTGGTTTATCTATGACTTATAATCCTAGCACGCATGAAAACAAGGTGTTTGATCGTAGACGATGAGCCGCTGGCCAGGGAACTGATTCGTGGACATATCCTGAAACTTGAGAATTTTGAAGTTGTTGATGAGTGTGATAACGCCATGAAAGCCATGGAAGCCCTGCGCATGCATCACATCGACCTGATGTTTCTGGATATTAAAATGCCGCAGATGACAGGGATTGATTTCCTGAAAACCCTGAAACGCCCCCCCAAAGTCATAATCACAACAGCCTACAGCCAGTATGCCCTGGAAGGATTTGAACTGGACGTGGTGGATTACCTGATGAAGCCGGTCACCTTCGACCGTTTTTTCAAGTCGGTCAATAAATATTTTCAATCGGGTCATTCAGAAACTGTTGAGCTTGAGGGTGGAAACGGACTAAATATTGATGCATTTATCTATGTTAAGGAAAACAAGAAGGTTATCAAGATATACCTGAAGGAAATTCATTTTATCGAAGGACTTAATGAGTATATCAGAATTCATACCGATAACCGGAGGGTTGTAGTAAAAAGCAGTCTGCAGAGTATCGAGAACAAGCTGCCATCCGAGCAGTTTATCAGGATTCATAAATCCTATATTGTTTCCATTCCAAGGATAAGGGCATTTAACGCTACCACCATCGAGCTGGAGAATGCCAAGCTAAGAATTGGAAGGAACTATAAAAATCAGGTATTCAGTGCCCTTCACTACAAACAGGAAATTTAAAATGAGAAAGTTATTCGTGTTGACATGCCTTCTGCTTATGCCTTGGATGTCAATGGCTTTCGCAGGGGACCCGGTCTTGCCCGGCATAGGTTCCTCCGATAATGCTGTTCGTATAACCATTATCTATGACAACTACCAGGACAACATGAACCTGGCAACTGACTGGGGCTTTGCCTGCCTGGTGGAATACCAGGGCAATAAGCTATTATTTGATGCAGGCCGTGAGGCTGAACTCTACAAGAAAAATGTGCAAGTGCTGGGAATCCATCCTGAAGAGATTCCAGGCCTGTTTATCTCCCATGAGCATGGCGATCACACGGCGGGTATGCCATGGATCATTGAGATGAATCCATCGGTGAGGTGCTACCTGCCGGCCTCCTATGCGGAGCAACTGAAGGCCAGGGGAACTCTTCCTCCACGTAGCAGTGGACTTGAAAAGCCAACACATTTGTATGGCCCTTTCTACTCCACGGGTGATAATTTTGCTGCCTTCAGGGAGCAGGGACTGGTGATAAAAACGGAAGATGGCGGTGTACTGATTACCGGTTGCGGACATCCGGGAGCTGTGCCTATGATCGCTGTTGCTGAAAAGGAGTTGGGAATTGAGATTCATACACTTATTGGCGGTTTGCATCTGATGAACAAAAATTCAATGGAACTGGAGCAACTTGCAGCCTCCTTAAAAGAGATGGGAATCAAATACATCTGTCCCACCCATTGCACCGGGGACAAATCCATCGCTGCACTTAAATCATCCTTTGGAGAAGCCTGTATCTCCGGAGGCACCGGAAAAGAAATTATCATTAAATAAGTCCCCGGCTAAAACATACAAAAAACAGGCAGCTCACCTGCATTGAAGGGGCATTTCCAAAGCAAAAAAGCATAGGTATCGACGGGTCAAAGGGCCTCAAAAAGGGGGTCAATGGGAGGGCTGTATAAATGCCGTGTGAAGTGGGCTACAATCCTCAGCTAAGATTCAGGTATCCAAATTTTTATATATTTAGCTAATTAAATACCTAAACTAACCTCTATGCTAACCACTACCGATTACCTGATTATTGCTGCATATTTTCTTGTGATTCTAGTTGTTGGAGCCCTTACCGGGAGGAAACAGGAAAAGGAGGAATTTCTGATTTCCGGCAGAAAACTAACCTCATTGCAGGCCACCTCCACCATCTTCTCCAGCCGTATAGGGGCTGCCATCCTGCTTACCTATACCGCCCTGGTCTATATGTATGGAATGGGAGCATTGTGGTATTTTATAGGTTCTGTATTCGGACTCTTTGTCTTCTATTTCTTCGGGCTTAAGGTGAAAAAACTGGCCGATAAGGAGAAATTCTACACCATGCCTGACTTCTTCTTCTTTCTGAAAGGGAAAACCGCCGGTTACCTGGCCACCATAGTCACCATCATCATCATGTTCGGGTGGGTGGTACTGAACTTTACAGCCGGGGCCAAACTGGTTTCTGAATACACACCCATCAGTTATGATCTATCGGTAGTCATAGTGGGAGGCATCATACTGGTTTACCTGATTGCCGGCGGCTTCGATGCCGTTGTGAAGACCGATATCGTTCAAACCTTTGGGATCTTCCTGCTTTTTGTGCTCATGATGTACCTCCTCACCACCACCGGCACAAAGCCCGGTCTGTCATTTATGGATCTGTTTAGCATCCCGGCCATGCAGATTGTCAGCTTTTTTCTGGCTGGATTCTTTATCCCCATGGCCTCGCCTGAACTCTGGCAACGGGTCTATGCCATAAAGGACAAAAGGAATTTCAGGCGAAGCATTATTATGTCGTCCCTGTTCTACATTATTGTTGGTTTTATCCTGCTCCTGATCGGCCTGGTCATTCGTGCCGACATTCCCGATATTGCTCCCGACACCTCCCTGATTGTTGGTTTCAGCAGGTTGTTGCCTGTAGGGCTGGCAGGCCTGTCAGTGGTTATTATTTACTCCTCAGTCTCTTCCTCGGCCGATACCTACATGTTTACTGCCTCTGCCTCGGTAACCCAGGATTTCCTGGAAAAAACCGGTTTAAGCAAGAAAGAGAACCTCAGAACAACCATGCGATGGAGTATGCTCGTCCTCATGATTCTGGGCATCACCATGGCCCTGATTCTCCGGGATATTGTGGATGCTACCTTTTTCTTCGTCTCACTCACCATGTCGCTTGGACTGCTGGTCCTGGTGTTATGGATCTACCCCAAGATCAACCGGCTCAGCGTTTGGCTCTCCATCCTGTTTTGCCTGATCGGGGTCATTGTCCCCGCTATTCTAATTGGAATCTCTGAACAACTGGTGATGTATGCCTTTGCTGCATGTATCCTGGGAGTTCTGTTGGGAATGATTGTGGAAGGGATCAGAAAATTAAGCGGCCGTTCGAAGGATGGCGTGAAATAATAATAACCAACTGGCTGATTAAACAAAATGGGAGCAAACTTTGGGGTTTGCTCCCATTTCACTGATAAGTACCCATAGCCACCAATCAGTGCCGAGCTACAGTTATTATGGCCGGCCCAACCGATCATCCCCGAAGGGTGTTTTAACCGGCAGGCCCGGGTCCTCGGCCCATGTTCCGTAAAACATTGACCTGCTACCGTCCTTTCACCTGGTACTACACCAGATTTCCGGGACTGGCTCCTGAAGGCCCCTGCCTCAGCCAGGTCTTTAGAACTGCCTGAGGCCAGAGTGAGAAAGCTTAGTGGAACCCCGTGGGATTCTTTTTGGCTCTTCAGCCTTTCGGATCAACCTTTTAAAGATCAACCAAGAGGAGACCTGCGGTTGAATATATCAGGAAACACTGTCTCACGATATATGCCTGGCTCTGGATGAATCTCCGAATCAGGAGGAATTCCTGTTACGGCCGGCTCGCTAACCAAATACCCGTAGGTATGGCTCACTATACCGGACGATCCCTCGAGCGGCCTGTTATCTCTTACTCGGTACAACCAAAAATAGCCCATCAGCCCAAGTAAGTCAACAATCAGAACCCTCTCGATGTTCACATTTCATTCACATAGGATATTAACAATTGTTAATATCTGCAGTTTCTGTTCTGGCAATATATCCGGGTATTTCCATGACTATTTTCGTAAATTGGTTGCTCTAAAAATGTTAAACATGAATCCGATAAAAGCCAAATACTTTTTCCTGATAGTGTTGTTATTCAGTATACTTACTACTTCCCGGGGGCAGTCGGTATATCATTTGAATTTTGAAGGAATGCTCAGTGATATAGAAGGGCAACGAATCAGTAATGATCAATTTGACCTGGTGGTGAAACTGCAATACGAATCTGATCAGGAGGTCCTTTATGAAATAAGGAAAACACTTTCAAGCGATAAGGAAGGCTGGTTCGGGTTTAGTATTGAAGAGATTTCGGCTTACATTCTGAATGATGCAAACCAGACCTCCCCTCTTGAGATAAACTTAGAGTTCCTGCCAAACAGCAACACCATCTGGCTGGATCAGGATGGAGATTTTACAGTGAGTTATACCATTTCAGCGCAACAAAAGGAGGATCTGCCTGAGCTCAAAATAACCAGAATGGAAGGTTCGGAACTAATTCCTCATACTGAGGAGGATATTTATGTATTTAAGGACCAGATCCCTTTTGCCTATTTAACAGGGGGATTCCTGATAAGCAGGCAGAGTCCTCCGGACAAGCAAATGCTTGAAGATTTGAAAACCTGGATCTCTCCTTCAGAAGATCAGGAGGCTGCCTCCGGTTCGCGGGGGGTGAAGGGTGGATTCCCTACCGGTGGTTACCACCGCACAAAGAAATAGGAAGGATTACTTATCCGAATCCTTAATTCCTGGCTTTCTATCAGGGCGCTGGGTACCCTTTGAGATGGAATCCCTCATGCCGGTATCAGCTTCAATATTCTTAAACTTATAGTAGTCCATAATACCGAGATTTCCGGTCCTGAAAGCTTCAGCCATGGCCAGCGGAATCTCAACTTCCGCCATGATTACCTTGGCCCTGGCCTCCTGAGACTTGGCTTTCATCTCCTGCTCGGAAGCCACAGCCATGGCCCTCCGCTCCTCAGCCTTGGCCTGGGCAATGTTTTTATCAGCATTGGCCTGGTCCATCTGAAGGACAGCACCAATGTTTTTCCCGATATCGATATCAGCCACATCAATGGAGAGAATCTCAAAAGCAGTTCCGGCATCCAGTCCCTTTTCCAGTACGATCTTTGAAATATTATCGGGATTTTCAAGCACCTCTTTGTGGGATTTGGAGGAACCAATGGATGAAACAATACCCTCACCAACCCTGGCCAGCACGGTCTCTTCCCCTGCTCCACCAACAAGCTGTTTGATACTGGCCCTAACTGTTACACGAGCCTTGGCTATCAACTGTATTCCGTCTTTGGCTACTGCTGTTACCGGAGGAGTATTGATCACCTTTGGGTTTACAGACATCTGCACCGCCTCCAGCACATCCCTGCCTGCAAGGTCAATGGCTGTAGCCATCTTGAAAGAGAGGTCAATATTTGCCTTGCTGGCAGAAACCAGGGCATGGATCACCTGTTCCACGTGGCCACCTGCCAGGTAGTGGGCCTCCAATTCATCCCGTTGAATAGATGCAAGTCCAGCCTTATATGCTTCGATCATCGACCTGACAATTACTGTGGGAGGAACCTTTCTCCAACGCATCAGGATAAGCTGTAAGAGGGAGATTCTCACCCCGGAAAGGAGTGCGGTAAACCACAATCCAATGGGAATAAAATATAAAATGATCCAAAGGCCAATGATGCTGGCCACTACAATTATAATCCACGAATAATCAAATTCCATATCTATTTATCTTTAAATTGTTTCACACTGATTCTGGTTCCTTCAATAGAGATCACCTCAATGGCGGAGTGTTCATCCACATACCCTTCCAGGGATTTGGCTTCACGCACTATTCCATTTACTTCAATCTTGCCCATGGGAGCAAGCCTGGTCAGAGCCATGCCCCGGTCACCCACTTTAATCTGATCTTCTGTGATATCGCTATCCACAGATCCTTCCACGTTTGTCTTCAGCATCAGACGACTCCATGTTCTGGCCCTGAGTGACATGGCAATTACAAAAACACTCAATAACAGGGTCCCAATCAAAATCCAGACCCCTATGGTTGAACCAAAATTGTCAAAAGCTTTATATACACCAAAAACGGTTAATATCAATCCGCCGATTCCGGCAATAGTGACACCGGGAACAAGAAGGAACTCAATTACAAAAAGCAGGATTCCCAGGACAATTAGAATAATGACTACGGTCATAACAGGATTATTTTTCCACGGAGGCTTTAAGTCCTCGCGAAATAAGCTGGTAACGAAGCTCCTTCATATCTGAAAAAGAGCCGGATTTCACTTCACATTTTCCTTTAAAGTGAGTAATGGTGGCACACTGTTCAGCCTGTGTTAAAGAATGATCACAAATTTCCACCAGTATTTCCATAACATAATCGAAGGTATTGATCTCATCGTTATGTAGCACTAGCCTGGCCTGGTTCTGCTGGTCAAGACCTTCAGAACCTAACTTTTGCGGTCTGCTGGTAAAATTACTGTCCATAGTAGTACGCTCTCACACTATTCAAAGATAAAGAAATTCTTTCTTAAATAAGACTCACTCCAACTGTTTTGCCTTCTGAGTTGATACCTGATTCCCGTTATACCAGGCTACAATGAACGCATCTTCGAAACCCCTTGAATGAATCCGGGGCAGGGCCGATGAAGCATCTTCATACCTGGAAAATTTTCCGGCATAATATTTTACCAATCCACGCTCCTGCAATTTTTCTCCTGTAATGGGACTAATCCCCCCAAAAACAGCAGGATCCACTTCGTAACCAAAGGCGCCCAGCTGAATCCGGTAAAAAGTTCCCGCCGGCAGGGCTACATCCATGGGAATGGGATTGGTCTCATTGTAAGGACTCTGCCTGAGGATATCAAATCTGTTGATGAGAGAAGAGACCGGCGCTGTTTCCACTTCACTCACCACCGGAGCGGATCCTTCATTAACTCCCTGTTCAGCATCCCTGTACCTGTATACGGTAAGGCCATCCACCACCCTGTCTACTTCAATGGTTTCGGGTGGATTAACAGCAGATCTGTCAGTATGCAGCGAACGTTCCTGCTCCATTTTTGCATAGAGCAGATCTGCTTTTCCCTCCTCATCTGCGGCTTTCTTCTCCCAGACCATAATTTGTTTTTGCCAGACCCATCTGTCATTTGGATCCTCGGATTCCCTAACCCTGACCCTGGCATTGCTGGCCAGATCCTTGAGTGAATCCGAAACCGCCTGATGTAAGAGGGCCTCGGCAAGGGTTTCCTGGTAGGCCGGAAGTGCGTTGTCTTCCTCGATTTTGGGGACCGTAACTTCTGTCTGAGCCTCCGCAAGCATCTCCTCTGCCACCCCTCCCAGTTGTGCAATGTCCCAAAGTTGCTGAGGAGTGTACTGGTCTGTCTTCTTTTTTGGTTCCACCAGGTGTACCCTGTATACTGTCACAGTAGAGTCCGTCCCCTGCCGTGTGGAAAAGAAAAGCACCATGCCAAGGTCGGACCCTGGAAGCAGCAGGTATTCATCTGCAACTGAATTCACAGGAAAGCCCAGATTGATTGGCTCTGTCCACTGATCACGTTCCGCATCGAAATGCGATTTGTACAGATCATAGCCCCCCACACCGTACCTTCCATCTGAGGCAAAATAAAGATCATTCTCAATGGGATCGAAATAGGGCAATATTTCATTACCCGGAGTATTCAGGGCTGTGAGCTCTTCCGGGTCGCCCCACGTTTTAACGGAACCCTTCCTGACCCTGAAAATCTGAGCGCCATCTTTGTCACCTTTACCATATCCTGAATAGTAAAGGAAATCACCTCTTATGGGATCCCTGGGATTGAACATTAAGGCAGTAAGTGCATTGCGGTCCTCATCAACGCCGAAGTAGTCCTCAGGCTTTTGGCCCAGGTCTCCCCCCTTCATCTTTACCTGGGAGTACTGCAGAGAATCAGAGAGATCCAGGAAAGTCACATTCATAAGCTCATAGGGATTATAGCTCGAAGTGATCTCACTGGCACTGCGGCATGTTTCGATCAGGTGCTTCACCTGGTATATTTTCTTCTCCTGCCTGCTGGCTGTCATATTAAATTTCTCATAGCAACTCATTGCATCCTGGAAATTGTAACTGAGGTGATAAGCCCTTCCCAGGTAAAAGACTGCATCCCCGGGCCCAGGTCTTCTGGAAGCACCATAAAGCAATTCAATGGCTTCGTCCAATCCCTCATTTAATTCAACCAGGCATCGTCCCACATAATAGCTGTAAGCGGGATCACCCCCGTTAAGCTCCAGCAGGGCCCTGAATCCGTAAAGGGCAGAGCGGTAATCGCCCTGATCAAAACTGCTTACAGAGCTCTCCTTAACTTTTTGAATATCTACTGGCTGTTCTTGTCCGAAAAGGCACGCGCCAGTTATATACAACAACATGGCGCAAATTGGAACAAAAGTTTTGCTTACTTGTTTAAACATAGATTCATCAATCTTGGAAGCTCAAAAATAGTAATAATCCCTTGCATCCGGGAGACCTGAATTGTTAATAAAGACTCAGGCTCAATGAGCACCTGTTTAAGCCAATCTTCGTACATTTAAAGTTTAATTTAGCCATGTCAGAATTGAAAGAAGGAGACCTTGCTCCCGCCATTAAGGCCACGGATGAAAACGGTGAATTGATCACCCTGGAGGAATACAGGGGCAGGAAAGTCGTACTCTATTTTTATCCCAGGGACAACACGCCGGGATGCACAGCAGAGGCATGTGATCTGAGGGACAACTACTCACAGTTTATTGAACAGGGTTTTGAAATCATCGGTGTAAGTGCCGACAGCGAGAAATCGCATATTAAATTCAAAACAGAATATGATCTTCCCTTCAGGTTAATTTCCGATGTGGACAGAAAGGTTCTTCAGGATTACGGAGCGTGGGGAGAGAAGAAACTTTATGGAAAAAGCTACCAGGGAATCATCCGAAAGACTTTTGTTATCAATGAAGATGGCTATGTTGAAAAGATTATCGAGAAAGTGAAAACAAAGGAACATAGCAAACAGATATTTGCTGAGTTATCACATTAAGCAGTAAAATAATATGAGCAACGGAAACGGTAGTGACAACAAGCAGGAGAAAATAAAAGCGCTTCAGCTGACTCTGGATAAGATTGAAAAGGGCTATGGTAAGGGAACCATTATGAAACTGGGTGACAATGCTATTGATGACGTCCAGGTGATCCCTTCAGGATCCCTGGGGGTGGACCTGGCACTGGGTGTGGGTGGATATCCCCGTGGAAGGGTAATTGAGATCTATGGCCCGGAATCATCAGGAAAAACTACGCTGGCCATTCATGCGATTGCTGAAGCACAAAAGGCCGGCGGCATTGCAGCGTTTATTGACGCCGAGCATGCATTCGACCGATTCTATGCAAAGAAGTTGGGAGTAGACATTGAAAACCTCTATATCTCACAGCCCGATAACGGAGAACAGGCACTTGAAATTGCCGATCACCTGATCCGTTCCGGAGCCATCGACATTATTGTAATCGATTCTGTGGCCGCGCTTACTCCCAAATCCGAGATTGAAGGAGAGATGGGCGATTCAAAAATGGGCCTGCAGGCACGGCTCATGTCTCAGGCACTCAGAAAGCTGGCTGCCAATATTAACCGGACCAACACCACCTGTGTTTTCATCAACCAGCTCCGTGAGAAGATTGGTGTTATGTTTGGGAATCCAGAAACCACAACAGGGGGAAATGCCCTGAAGTTTTATGCATCGGTTCGAATCGATATCAGGCGGATCGGACAGCTTAAGGAAGGTGAGGATGTACAGGGGAACCGGACCAGGGTAAAAGTGGTTAAAAATAAACTTGCCCCTCCATTCCGTAAGGCAGAATTTGACATCATCTATGGACAGGGTATTTCTAAAACAGGCGAACTGATTGACATGGGGGTAGACCTGAACATTATCAAAAAGAGCGGATCCTGGTTTAGCTATGGGGAAACAAGGCTTGGGCAGGGCAGGGATGCTGTAAGAAATCTTCTAAGAGATAACCCGGAGCTGGCTGAAGAGATAGAAGCTAAGATCAAGGCGGCCATCCTTGATAAAGAGGAGTAGACATAATAAATCTTAATCTGTTTATCAGGTATGAATTTCCTGTTACATTTTATATTTATTGCAGCATTTCTGCTTATTTACATTATTGCGATTATCATTTTAAAGCCTTTCAGGGTACATCGTAAACGTCCGGTTTCAACCATTCTCCTTAAAGCCAGCTACCTGATTTACCTGGCCTGTTTCCTCTTAATGGCTTACCTGATTCTTTTCTTTTCGGCCAGTGGCGAGGCTACAGAGGAAGTGGATGAGGAGAGGATTCTGAACATGCTCACCGTTTTCAGCATTTTTGCCTTTTTTATACCCAATATTGGAATTATGATTCGCCGAAGGATTGTTTCATGGCGTGTCACTTTCAATTATGTTGCAGCAGCGCTCAATTTTATCATTGCACTGGGAATGATATGGTTCATTATGGATCTTCCCTGGGAGTTCAGGTAGCATTAAAAAGCACCATTGCCTGCTTCACTTTCTCTTCCAAGCTCAGTGTGCCATCCAGCCATTGTATATCAATGCCTTTACGTTCCAGTCCCCTGAAATAAGTCATCTGCCGCTTGGCAAATTGATGAATAGCCGTATTCAGGCTTCTGAACATTTCATCATAGCTAAGCTCTTTCAGGATGTACCTGCAGACATATCGGTATTCCAGTCCATAGTAGTCCAGTTTGTCGGCAGGTACACCACTATTCAGAAGACCCTCCACCTCTTCCACCATGCCCTCTTCCATTCTGTCATGAAGCCTCTGTGTAATCCTTTCTCTACGAATATTCCTGTCGAAGCGGATTCCTAAAACAAGCGGATTCAGCTCACGATCGCTCCCTGAATCCTCCAGATGATGAGTTTGGTGCATGCTTATCTCGATAGCACGTACCAGGCGTTTGCGATTGGTGGTATCTGTAGTATTATGCAAAGGTCCGTGCAACTTCAGAATCCTCACAAGCTCCTCAGTGCTCTTATTTTTCAATTCATCCCTTAAACCGGGATTAAGGGGCACATTCAACAAGCTGTAGTTTCTCAAAATCGACTCAATATAAAGGCCCGTTCCCCCGCAAAGCACAGGCATTATTCCTCTTTCCGAGATATCTGTGAAAACCCTTAAGAAATCGCGCTTAAAGAGATATACATTATATTCATATCCGGCATCCAGGATATCAATGAGGTGGACCGGAATCTCCTGGTCCTCAACCAGGTAGTCCTTGTAATCTTTACCTGTACCAATATCCATCCCACGGTATACCTGCCGCGAGTCTGCACTGATAACCTCCCCTCCCAGCTGATCGGCCAGATGTGCAGCGAAGGCTGTCTTTCCAGCGGCTGTGTGTCCAAGCACCGTTACCAGATCAATCATTTTCCATTCATATGAATTCAAATATACCTTTTTTATACCTTTAGGAACTTAAAACAAGATTGGTGAATAAAATCAACATCAGGAATAAGAAGGCTTACCACGACTATGAAATCCTGGAGAAGTACGTGGCAGGTATTCAGTTGCAGGGGACCGAGATCAAATCCATCCGCATGGGCAAGGTGAGTCTTGGAGAGTCTTATTGCCTGTTTCAGAATGGAGAGCTCTATGTCAGAGGTATGCAGATTTCCGATTATGCCTGGGGAAGTTACAACAAACACAGTCCCGGTCGTGACAGGAAGTTATTAATGACCCGCCATGAGTTGAAAAAACTGCAGCGCAAAACCAGGGAAAGCGGTCTGACCATTGTCTCTCTGAAGGTTTTTATTTCAGATTCAGGTTATGCCAAGCTGGAAATTGGATTGGCCAGGGGAAAGCGGGAGTTTGATAAGCGTGAAACCATCAAACGAAAGGATGCCCAGCGCCAGCTGGAAAGACTTCATAAAATTAAATAAGGGCCCTTTTACTGAGAGAAGAAGAATTCATTAAGTTGCCTGATCTCGTCAAGATCCAGATCAAGCTGAAGATCAAAGTAACTATCGATAACCTGGAGTAGCTCTTCGAAGGAGAGGTAGCCATCACCATCTGTATCAAGAGAAAGGAATTTGGTGGGGATTTCCTGCCTTGGGGTCAGCACGTACTCCCTGCTGATAATGCTCATATATTCCTCCACTCCTTCCCTGGACATGGCATTATTACGAAGCTCCAGGCTTGCCTGAAACTCCTCTTCAAAAACAGTAACTCCCTTATCATCAACCCATGCTCCACGGTCTGTAAATAGCTCCAGGTCAAGATAGTCGGGCACTCCATCCATATCACCATCCACGGGACATCCAACTGAATCCACCGCAATTCCATAGGGCGTGGCGGGACAGCGGTCCGAAATATCCAGCACGAAATCCCCATCTTCATCATCAAATAGAAGCTCATCAAACTCCACCTCGGCATATAAGAGATCTACAGTTCTTGTGCTTGGATCGGAGAAGAGGTCAAAATGAAGCGCCAGGTGGGTATAGAAGAAGCTGTCGTTCCCCTTTTTGCCCTGGATACTGGTTCCTTCGTAGGCTACATTATCCAGCACATCTGTTACAGCATAATAATAGCTGAGCCCCAGGCTGAAAAAAGCCCGGCTGCTGATTCTGAAATGGCCTCCCACAGTCGCTGGAAACGCAAGCGAAGTCTGACTGTAATCCCCCAGTCCAAACTCATCTTTTTCGCGGTCACGAAGATCGGTCTCAAAATTGTAATCCCGGTACAGGGGAAGGGCCGGGCCCGGTTCCGATTCAGGCACATCCTTTATGCTGCCATCCGACCAGTAATAATAGGTTTGTCCATCATCATCGACCAGATCTCCCTTTGCATTAAAATTTAATACGCTTGCCCCCAGTGAAAAAAAAGGCCGCACCAGGGCATCCTTATCAATGAGATTTCCAAACCTGTATTCCACATTTGCTCCAATGGACGTAAGCGATGTTTTGAAATTCAGATTTTTGGACAGATCGCTGTAGTCATAGGAATTGCCACTCAGGTTTCCAATCAGGAAAGAGAAATTACCAACAAAATTTTGCTTTCGATCCACAAAGGTTGAAAGGCCTATTGCCATAGCATTGTTCCCGATAACCGGACTCACAATGCTGTTCCTGACGTCCCCATAATAATTCAGAACACCATAGGAGAATGATATCACTGGTTTATAAACGGGATTCTCCACTGTATCGATTCGCTGAAGCAGGGAATCATAATCGATTTCCTGGGCCTGAACCAATAAAGGCATCATGGCCAGGAGCAGAATTAAAAACCGGTATGAATGCAATCGATGCAAGTTGGCCAAACGATTAGGGGATCAGTTATCTGAGTGATCCGGCTGAAACACGATTCCCATTCCTGTACCCGACCACAAAAGCGCCCTGAATGTCCGGTATTCTTTCTACCTGATACTTGTAGCTAAGCGCCTGATCATAGCTTTGAAATGGTCCAACAGTATATTTATAATAGCCATCGTGCTGCTCAACAAAAACCTCTTTATCCACTCCTGCATCACGATAGAAGGTCCTGGCATCGAAGGCGGTCAGGTTGGCAGTTATCTGAACCCGGTAATATACCCCCGTTCCCTGATCGAGTACCCTGGTATTGGCGATGGTCCTGCCCGAGGCACCACCCATATCCGTACTGGTGACAGTTGGCCTGGTTTCGCTCTGGACAGGAGGCCTGGTTTCTGTTTTCACCTGTTGAGTGGTACCGGAAGTCTGAGAAACTCTTCCTGTGGCCAGCAGGTCCCTTTTTTGGCTGGCATTCATTTCATCCAGGTTTATATCCATCTCCATAATCTCCACCACCCTGTTTTCATTTCCAACAGTATAGGTTAACAGGCCTTCTACCAACATATTACCCTGGGGTTCACTCTGATTTGGGACAAGTCGGTACAGAATCTCAAATTCAGGTTGATCAGGCAAGGTCATCCAGATGAACTTTACCGAGGAAGCTGCAGGTGATACAATTCCCTCGTTGGA
Source organism: uncultured Bacteroides sp. (assembly GCA_964458155.1). Lineage (GTDB taxonomy): Bacteria > Bacteroidota > Bacteroidia > Bacteroidales. The sequence goes on along the minus strand of CAYWGP010000024.1, from coordinate 14,296 downwards.
ATTAACCTCCTCAAAGAGGTAACCCGATGGAATGGTCTCTTCAACTTTGGCATATTTGCTGCCGGAAGGGTTATTGATCAGAATATGAACAAGATAGCCCCCGGAATTCAGTAACTCAGGCCTCTGGCGAATAGCCATGGCGAAAGGCTCCCCACCTGTGGAAACCACTGCAGGTACTACTGCCGCCTTCGTCCCCCTGAAGTTTTGAATATCGACTATCTCTGCCTGATTTACGGAATTACTGGGAACAATATTAACACTTCGGGGTTGTTCAATTTTCAGGAACTTGCGTTCATCCTCAACCACATAGGCAAAAACACCACCCAGAGCAAATGAGCCTTTGAGCCTGGGATCAACTGATATCATATATGAAACCTTAATCTCGCTGGCATCAGGCAGCTTCAGCCAGATAATCCGAACCCGTTGCTCGTCAAAACTGAAGTCTGCATTGGGTGAACTTACATTGCTGGCCAACAAACCAAGTGGCAGATCCTGCGAAAATCTGGAGTAGTCTGATAATGAGCCCTTTTTGATGGTCACAGTAACTTCGAAATCCTCCCCTGCATTCACCCTGTCAGGATGATCAATGGATATCTCAACATCCTGTCCGCTAAGGGAAAATACCAGGGGAAGTAGTAAAACGGTTAGATAGTGAGTCATGTACTTCATCATACAAGAGATTAATTTAGCATACAATGTACAAAATAATTTCTCAAACAATCTCCGTAATTACTAACACAGCAAGAAGATCCGCCTTTAGAAATTGGGACTCAGAAGGTATTTTGAATAGAAAATATTAATCACTTCTACCGCTTCTTCGGCAGTGTCGACCACCGTAAAGAGATCTATGTCTTCCTGGCTTACGTTTCCTTGCTCTTCCTGCACTACCTGTTCTATCCAGTTAACCAGGCCATCCCAGAACCGGGAACCAACCAGCACTATTGGAAACCTGCCAATTTTTCCTGTCTGAATCAGTGTGGCCGATTCAAAGAATTCATCGAAAGTTCCAAAGCCACCCGGCAGAACGATGAATCCCTGGGCATACTTCTGAAACATCACCTTCCTTACAAAAAAGTGCTTGAAAGTGATCAGTTTATCCTTATCAATATATGGATTAGAGCCCTGCTCATGAGGAAGTTCAATATTCAGTCCAACACTAACACCGTCACCACGCATGGCACCTTTATTTGCTGCTTCCATAATGCCCGGTCCCCCGCCTGTGATCACACCATAACCACTCTGGGTTAACTTATATGCAATCTCTTCTGCCAGCAGATAATACCTGTTCCCTGAATTTGTTCTGGCCGATCCAAATAGCGAAACACAGGGACCTATGCTGGCCATTTTTTCAAATCCGTCCACAAATTCCGCCATGATCTTAAAGATCTGCCATGAATCGGACGACTTTATTTCGTTCCAGGTTTTCTGCCGGAAGGCCTTCTTGATTTTATCTTCTTTTGCACTCATTATTGCTTGGTTTTCATCGAACAATTTAACCAAATTATCCCAGAGACAATTCCTCCCTGAGGAAATTGCCTGTATAGCTATCTTCTATCAGGGCCAGCTCTTCAGGTGTTCCTTCGGCCAGGATACTTCCTCCCAGACTACCGCCCTCCCTGCCCAGGTCTATGATATGATCGGCAACCTTTATAACATCCATGTTATGCTCTATCATAATTACAGTATTCCCCTTATTAACCAGTCTTTCAATCACTTCCAGCAATACTCTCACATCTTCAAAGTGTAGTCCGGTAGTGGGTTCATCCAGGATGTATAAAGTCTTTCCGGTGTCCTTTTTTGCCAGTTCAGCGGAGAGTTTCACCCGCTGAGATTCACCACCTGAAAGTGTGGTGGAAGGCTGTCCAAGCCGGATATAGCCCAGACCCACCTCCTGGAGTGTGCGCAGTTTCCTGAGAATGGACGGAATACTGGAAAAGAACTCCACAGCCTGATTGATTGTCATCTTTAACACATCATTGATATTCTTATCCTTGAATCTGACCTCAAGGGTTTCCCTGTTATATCTTCTGCCGCTACATGCTTTACATTGCACGTATACATCCGGCAGGAAATTCATCTCTATGGTCTGTACCCCGGCTCCACCACATGTTTCACAGCGGCCTCCCTTCACATTAAATGAGAACCTGCTGGCCTTGAAACCCCGGATTTTGGCGTCGGGAGTCTGCTCAAACAGCTTTCTGATATCGCTGAACACTCCTGTATAGGTCACCGGATTTGAGCGGGGGGTCCGTCCCAGCGGACTCTGGTTCACCTCAATCACCTTGTCCACCAATTCAAGTCCCTCCAGTGACTCATAGGGTAGTGGATCCTTGTTGGACCTGTAAAGTTTCTGGCTTATGATGGGTTGCAGGGTCTCGTTAATCAGGGTCGACTTCCCGCTACCGCTGACTCCCGTTACGCATATAAACTTGCCCAGTGGGAAAGCCACACTCACATTCTTAAGATTATTCCCCGAGGCTCCCTTCAGTAAAAGATATCCACCGTTCCCTGGCCTGCGCTTCGGGGGGATAACAATCTCCCTGGTCTGGTTCAGGTATTCGGCAGTCAGGGTCTGGCCCTTCAGTATCTGAGCAGGTGAACCACTGGCAACCAGTTCACCACCCAGGCGGCCGGCCCCCGGGCCCAGGTCAACAATATGATCGGCCGAGAGAATCATATCCTTATCATGCTCCACTACAATCACAGAATTACCCTGATCACGAAGATTTTGCAGTGAAGCAATTAGTTTCCTGTTGTCCCGCTGATGCAAACCGATACTGGGTTCATCCAGGATATAAAGTACATTGACCAGCCTGGATCCAATCTGAGTCGCGAGCCTGATCCGCTGACTTTCCCCCCCCGAAAGTGAACGGGCACTGCGCTGAAGCGAAAGATAGTTCAGTCCCACATCCAGCATGAATCCAAGCCTGCTTCTAATCTCTTTCAGGATATCCCTTGCGATAATGTTCTGGCGCTCGCTCAGATGTTCTTCAATATGGCTGAACCACGCTGCAAGCTCACCAATATCCATGGAGGATAATTCAGATATGTTTTTACCATTGATCCGAAAGTAAAGCATCTCCGACTTCAGTCGTAAACCATTGCAGTGGGGACAGGTTACTTTCTTTATAAACTGTCTCGTCTGGAGCTTTCCCCTACTACCGTTAGCCTCCCCGGCAATGGTCTGTATGTGATTGATAATACCATCAAAACTCAGGAAATAGTTGGAGTTTGCTCCCAGGGGGGTGTTTTGAAGCTTTAATGGCTCCTCGGAACCAAATAAGATACAGCGTAAAGCCTGTTCCGGGATTTCCTTTACCGGCGTATCCAGGGTAAAACCATATTTTGAGGCAATGGCCTCCATCTGCCAGAAAATGAGTGCATTTCTGTATTTACCCAATGGTTCAATCGCACCACTCCGAATGCTCTTACTGTTGTCCGGAATTATCTTTCTGACATCCACATCATTGATATTGCCCAGTCCGTTACAATGGGGGCAGGCACCCTGAGGGGAGTTAAATGAGAAACTGTGGGGTGCAGGTTCATTGTAAGAGATTCCTGAGGTGGGACACATCAACTGGCTGGAAAAGAAGCGGGGTTCACTTCCATCCTTTTCAAGAATCATGGTAACTCCTTTGCCCTGTTTCAAAGCCGCAGACAAGGACTTTTTAAGCCTATCCCTGTCCTTTTTCCTGACCGAGAGCCGGTCGACCACCACCTCAATATCATGATTCTTATACCGGTCTATTCGCATCCCGGGCAAAAGCTCTTCAATCTCACCATCGACCCGGGCATATATATAGCCATTTCGCCTGATCTGTTCAAACAACTCCCTGTAATGACCCTTCCTCCCCCTTACCACCGGAGCCAGTACATAGATTTTTTTCTCAGCAAAGGCCTCCATAATAATATTCAGGATCTGATCCTCGGTATACTTTACCATTTTCTCCCCGGTTACATAGGAAAAGGCATCGGATGCCCTTGCAAAAAGGAGCCTCAGAAAATCATATATTTCGGTTACCGTCCCCACGGTGGACCGGGGATTCTTATTGGTAGTTTTCTGTTCGATGGAGATAACAGGACTCAGACCCGTAATCTTATCCACGTCGGGACGTTCCATGGTCCCCAGGAATTGCCTGGCATATGCACTCAGGGTTTCTATATATCTTCGCTGTCCCTCTGCATAAATGGTATCAAAAGCCAGTGATGACTTCCCACTTCCGCTTAAACCTGTTATAACCGTTAACTTATTACGGGGAATACCTACATCAATATTCTTCAGGTTGTGTACCCGTGCACCCAGCACCTCTATTTTCCGCTCTTCCTTTCTCACGCTTTTCTGCTTGCCCCTGTTAGTTGGGTTCCCAGGCATCCGGCCGGCGATAACCTTCTTCCGGAACAAGGATCTCGTATTTCTTATTGGATGGATTGGTAAGTTTGGTATCCCTTAACCAGGGATTCAGATACTTTAAGATTTTATAATTGCTTCCGTACTCGGCGGCAAAATCGGTAAAATCGGCAATGGCACTATCCACCTCCACGGAATAAACTGGAATCTCGGGGTATAAATCTTTATCAGAAATGGTAAAGCCGTAAGCAGCCGGATCTTCAAAAATCAGCTTAAAGGCAATCACCCTGAACAGATACCTGGCAGTTTCTTCATTGAGCAACAAGTCATAATAGTTATCTTTTTTCTGACGCTCAATCTGCCGGTCCATCCCTCTCCGGCCTGCGTTGTAGGAGGCTGCCGTCATGGTCCAGTTTCCATATTTCTTGTAGGAATCTATCAGGTACTGGCATGCTACTTCTGTGGAAAGGGCAACATTATAACGTTCATCCACTTCGCTCCCCACTTCCAATCCATATTCAAGTGCGGTCCCTTTCATCAATTGCCAGAATCCAACTGCTTTCGCAGGGGAAACAGCCTGTGTTAAACCGCTCTCGGCAAGAGCCAGGTACTTAAAGTCCTCCGGAACCAGATTCTTTTTCAGTACCGGCTCAATCTGAGGAAAATAGCGATTTGCCAGTTTTATCAGGCGAATGGTCTGGGAGTGAAAATAGGTATTGGAAAGCAGCTCCCTGTCCAGGGCTTCTTTTACATCAAACAGGTCAAGGGGAACCGGCTCTCCGGCGAAGGCCACCTTGCCCGGGATATCCACACCATAAACAGTATAAGAGTTTTTGGTTTCAGACTCAACAGACTCACTCCCGCTTCCTGTATATCCAGTAGTAGCCAGAGCAAGTCCCAGAAAAACCGTGATAACAAATGATAAAATAAAAAAGTAATTCTTTGCCCTTCTGCCTGTTTCATCCCTGACCATGATCATTCCGTTCTAATGAATACCATTTCCAACAGTAACGCACAAAATTACTGTTTTGTTTCAGTTCTGCTAAGGAATGATGTGAAAGCTATTAGAAGGTATAGCTAAGACCGGTATAAAGTCCAAGGGAATAGGGCCTGGTGGATGGCAGGGATGAGTCATTCACAGAATTAAGATAATAACGGAACCTGGGTTCCAGCAGGAAACTAAACCTTTTTCCCATATGGTAAATCATTCCCAATCCCGCATTCCCGGATAAATTGACCGTGTTTACATTGGAAAGATAGCCAATCTTTTCCTGGCCGGAAGCCCCCTCAATGGTTACATAGTTGTCAATCAGGAAGTTGGTGCTTATTCCGCCTACCAGCTGCAACTCAATGGTTCGTTCAATTACTGAATACCGCAGGTTAAAAGGCAGCTCCAGATAATCCAGGTGCTGCTGAATTCCGGATTCAGAAGCCTGAACAGCATCCGTAACAACATTGGCAAAGGCATCGGGCCCGTTTTCCGCATTTACCTTGTATCCGTTCATATAGATATCTCCCGAATAGGCCACAATATTCCCCACCGAGTTATTTATGGCAGTGATTTCTATCTCCCCCGCAAATGCCCCTGCGGCCATATAGTCCTGACTCCGGTTAAAAATCTTTATTTCAGGAGCCCCGATGGCAACTCCTGTTTTATTGTAGTAAATTCCAGTTTCGAAAGCAAGCCTTGAATTTCTCCTGTAGCTCACATGGACTCCGGTGGAATAAGATAAAAGACCAGACTCGCCGGGGTTTGAGGGTAATGCTGCAGCTTCAGCATCGCGGTAACTGTAAAGAGGTGAAACGGCAGCCCCTACCGTCCACCTGGGATCTCTACTGCTTTCCTCTTCCAGGATGGGGTAAGGATCCTGCTTAAGATTTGCGGCTGTGTCCGCCAGCAACTCAGCCAGTATTTCTTTCGAAGGTTCAGGATCGCTCAGCAGATCCTCATCTATTGCCTGATCTGCATCAGATTCTTGATCAGCAACATTCACAGGATTGGAAATAATTACAGGATTGGCAATAATCACCGGAATGGTGTTCTGATTCTCTTCCGCATGCAATGAAGATTCACGCTCCACATCCCGGGCTTGCGACATAAGCTGTGTGACCTGATCTTCTCTTATATTTCCTCTTTCTTCATCCCTTTTCACTTCTTCCCCGGGCTGCTTCCTATCCGCTTCTAGCTGCAGGGGATCAATCTCCTCCGTAAGGGATGCAGGCAAATCCGGTCCAAAAAAATGAATCCCAAGGGTGAGTGCAAGGGCAAGGGATGCAGCCGAGGCCAGCAGCAGGATATAGAAACCCCTCCTGGTCCGCCCTTTGGTAATTTGCCCGGAAATCTCATCCCATATCTTATCAGGAGGATTTACCTGGTAATCGCCCAGCTTATCCTTCAGGAAACCCCTGTTAATATCTGTCTGATCATTCATCTTACAATTGCTGATCCGTATATGCGTTTAACTTTATCCTGCAAAATGGTCCTGGCCCTGGAGAGGTTCGACTTGGAGGTCCCAATGGAGATTCCAAGCTCCTCACTTATTTCCTGGTGTGAATAGCCTTCAATGGCATAAAGGTTAAACACCATCCTGTACCTGGGTGTCAGGGTCTGAATCAAGGTCACCAGCTCTTCACAGCTTATCTTATCAAGTGCCTCATTCCCGGTATCCTCATGATAGTCTTCTCTCAGCTCATCAACCCGCTGAAGGACAACCTGACTACGGTACTTTTCCAGTGCCGTATTAATCATCACCCTTCTGATCCAACCGGGCAGCGCAGCCGGGTTTTTCACCTGATCCAGTTTTGCAAATACTTTAATGAACCCTTCCTGCAATATATCCTGGGCATCCTCTTCACTACTGGCATATTGCAGGCACAAGCCATACATGGCTGATGCAAATCTTTGGTAAAGTATCTCCTGACTATCTGACTTTCCCCGTTTGCACTCCTTTAATAATATATCCAGTTTTTCTGCCAATCCAGTTTTCCTCCTTATGCAAATTTATGCAAATTGGCAGGATATCTCATCCCGGGTTACAATACTATGATGCAAAAGATATGCCGGAGGTTGCGCAACCCGCAGTCAGGTGGATGCATCTTATTGCTAAAACATGAACAGGCAACAATAAGAACCCTGTTTATCCGTATAAGAAATACACATACTCAAATGCAAACCAACAGATACATTCTCATGGCTGTGATGGTCACTGCCATCCTGGCCAGTGCCTGCACACAGGATATTGTCACCCCGGAATTCGACTACAACCTGAAGTCGGCGCAGGTGATCGAGACCAACAATGAATTTGGACTGGAACTGCTTAAAACAGTATTTGATGCTGAAGAGGAAGCCAATGTGATGATTTCGCCTGCTTCAGTAAGCATCGCTCTGGGTATGGCTTATAATGGAGCCGAGGGCACAACCAGGGATGCCTTTGAAGAGGTGCTGAACTATGAAGGGCTTAGCCGTGAGGAAGTAAACGAGATCACCAGAGAACTGATTCATGTACTGGTGACCAATGTAGATGGCAATTTGCTGGAGATCGCCAACTCCATGTGGTACGATGAAGATTTTCCTGTGGAAGCTGAATTTATAAGCCTGAACAGCCACTATTTCGATGCAGAGGTGAAGGAAATCGATTTCCGCACTGCCGAAGCAGTTAAAACCATCAATGACTGGGTGAACGATAAAACCAATGGGAAGATCGATGAAATTATTGAAGTAATTGATCCCGCTGTGATGATGATCCTGATTAATGCCATTTACTTCAACTGTGTCTGGGATGTTGAATTTGATCCGGACAATACCCAGGAGGCAAAGTTTTATAATGAAGATGGCAGTCTTTTCGGAGAGGTGGAAATGATGGAGCTGGAAAGCACCTTTAATATTGCAGTTAATCAATCCTTCAGTGCTGTGGAGCTTCCCTATAAAAACAGGAAATTCAGCATGTTTCTTTTCCTCCCATCAGAAGAGAGTTCGGTGAATCAACTGGTGGAGGAACTGGATGGCACCAGCTGGAAGAACTGGATCACCAGCTTTAACGAACAGGAAGATTTCACAGTTTATATGCCGCGATTCGAATTTGAATTTGAACGCTCTCTGGGAGACGACCTGAAAGAAATGGGGCTGGATGCGGCCTTTACCGATGAGGCAGATTTTAGCGGAATCAGCCCCAGCGATCTTTATATTGCAGATGTGATTCATAAAACCTATATCAAGGTGAATGAAGAGGGAACCGAAGCCGCAGCTGTGACAGCCATTGTTATGGAGCTTACCTCCATTAATCCCATGAGCCAGATACGCCTGGACCGCCCCTTCCTGTTTGCTATTACAGAAAAGAGCAGCAAATCAATACTCTTTATGGGAAAGGTGGCCGAGCCAGCCTACCAGTTTGAATGATTACATGTGAATAACCTCCCCGTAGGCAGCTGCTGCCGCTTCCATGACAGCTTCAGACATGGTGGGATGCGGGTGAACAGCTTTGATAATCTCCTCCCCGGTGGTCTCCAGTTTTCGGGCCACAACCAGTTCGGCGATCATCTCGGTTACATTGGCACCGATCATATGTGCTCCCAGTAATTCACCATATTTGGCATCAAAGACCAGCTTCACAAAGCCGTCTTTTGCTCCGGCAGCGGAAGCTTTACCTGAGGCAGTAAAGGGGAATTTACCCACTTTCAGTTCATAGCCGGCCTCCTTTGCAGCTTTCTCTGTCATCCCCACCGAAGCCACTTCAGGACTGGTGTAGGTACACCCGGGCATATTGCTGTAATCCAGCGGATGCGGGCTATGACCGGCAATCTTTTCCACGCATGTAATTCCTTCAGCAGAAGCCACATGGGCCAGGGCAGGACCTCCAACGATATCACCAATGGCATATATACCATTTACATTGGTACGGTAATAGGCATCCACCTTCACCTTACCCTTATCCATTTCAATCCCCAGCTCTTCCAGACCAATTCCCTCAACATTAGGAGCGACACCTACGGCTGAAAGCACAATCTCAGCCTTGACCTCTATCTCTCCTTTCGGGGTTTTGATTTTCACCTTGCACAATGCGCCCGAGGTATCCACTTCTTCCACGGAAGAAGAGGTCATCACCTTCATTTTCGCCTTCTTAAAGGAACGCTCCAGCTGCTTGCTTACCTCTTCATCCTCCAGGGGCACTACATTGGGCAGAAACTCTACCAGGCTTACATCTGTTCCCATGGTATTGTAGAAATTGGCAAACTCACTACCAATGGCCCCGGAGCCAACTACCACCATGGATTTCGGCAGAGCAGGGAGGGTCATGGCCTCGCGATATCCAATTACCTTTTTCCCGTCCTGTATCAGATTGGGAAGTTCTTTGGAACGTGCACCGGTGGCCAGAATGATATGATCCGCTTTTACTTCAGACACCTTACCCTCTGCATCAGTAACCTCAACAACACCGGGAGACTTGAGTTTCCCGGTGCCGTTAATCACCTCGATCTTATTTTTCTTAAACAGGAACTCAATCCCCTTACTCATACCCTCTGCCACGTTGCGGCTGCGACCCACCACTTTTTCAAAGTCGGGTTTTACCGATCCATCCAGGGCTATACCGTAATCAGCTGCATGCAGGAAGTATTCATATACCTGGGCACTTTTCAATAAGGATTTGGTGGGAATACATCCCCAGTTCAGGCAGATTCCACCAAGGGATTCACGTTCAACAACTGCAGTTTTTAATCCCAGCTGGGATGCACGAATTGCTGCAACGTAGCCACCGGGTCCGCTGCCAATTACTAAAAGATCAAAGTTCATTCTACTTGGGTTTAATATTATCTCACGAATTTACGAGATTATAACAAGCAAAACGAATAAGGGTTTACCTGAATCAGTAAAAATCTGCAGGATCCACCTGTTTGTCATTCAGACGGACTTCATAGTGAAGGTGGGGCCCCGTGGATTGTCCGGTGTTACCAACCTTTCCGAGGACCTGGCCCACAGTAACTTTCGCTCCGTTTTCCACCAGGATTTCATCCAGGTGGGCATAGAAAGTGGCATAAGCTTCTGCATGCTCAAGCACGATTAGTTTACCCCAACCTTCCACGTAAGCGGCCTTGGCCACCACTCCGCCACCGGCTGCGTAAACAGGTGTACCCGTTGGAGCGGGCATATCAATTCCCTTGTGCACCATAGCCTTTTTAGTGATGGGATGGATTGCCTGTTGATCAAATCCCCAGCTGACTTTTCCCTTATACTCTTCAGGAAGTGGAAAGCGAGTTGGAACTCCATCAAAATAGAAGAAGGTCTCAGTTGCAGCTTTGGCCCTGCTTTCACTTTGCGGACTGTGAAATAAAATCATTATTAAAGCCAGCACGGGGATTATTCCCAGGTAACGCCATTTCTTTCTATTATTTGTTTTATGATTTGTTAACATGATGATTCGTTTTTTAATGGTGGAACTTTTAAAATAGCTTGCGGGAACTGGTGAAAAATAACGGATGGTTTCTGCCTTCAGGCACTCCAGGTACTCCACAAGCGAGCCCCTATTTCCATGGGCATGACTATCCGCCAGGTATTCATGATTATCCCTCACATAGCTGAACAGAACGTAAACAAAGGGATTGAACCACAGCATTGCAACAACGAATTCCATAAATAAACGATCGAGAGAATGGAGCTGGACCGCATGAACCATCTCGTGTCTCAACACTGGCCTTAAGCTGTTTTCATATGCAAAACGGTCAAGGTAGATGCGTCGAAACAGGGTAAATGAACCCTTCTGCTGATCCTGTACATATACTTTTACCTTTCCCCCCCTGATTCTCATGGCTCCTCCGGTACTTTTAAAAAGCTTCCGGAACCTGAGAGCACTTCTGAAAAGAAGGGTAAGTGTAACAATCATATACAAAATCAGTAGAACAGATCCCGGCGACCAGGAGCCTGTCTGCTCAGTAAGAGCCACAGGAGAGCTCACCAGGTGATCCACATGATTCCAGTCTATTCCTCCTAAATCCACTGCCGCCACCATGGTACTATTCCACTGCAGTCTGAGCAGCGGCAGGATGAAAGAGAGTACAACAGAACCCAGGATGTAGAAACGGTTCCATTGAAAGAAGCTCATGTTTTTAAAAGCCAGCCTGTAGAGTGCCCAGCTCAGCATAAGAGCCAGATTCACTTTTATAAGGTATATAAGGATGCTCATTTCTGGTCCCCCTTTAAGGCTTCAATTTTCTGATCTATTAACGATTTAATTTCCTCCAGCTCGCCAAGGTCAACAGCATCATCACCGGTGAAAAATGATGCAAAACTTACCACCGATCCATCAAAATGATTATTAATAATCGACTTTACATGCTTGCGGAAGTAGGCCTTTCGGGAGACTTTTGGATAGTATTCATGGACTTTGCCATAGGTATTGAAATCCACATATCCCTTTTTCACCAGGACCCTGATCACCGTTGAAATGGTGGTATAGGCAGGTCTGGGTTCCGGGAATGCATCAACAATATCTTTCAGGAAGCTCTTTTCAAACTCCCAGATATAGTGCATTACCTGTGCTTCAGCCTTTGTCAGTTCATTCATGAAGCAAACATATAACTATTTTAATAGTAATGCAACTATTTTTATAATTACTCCAGGAAAAGATCCATAAAAGTCGGTACACAACGGGAAGCCAGGTTATTGGGAGAGTTCTGCATAAAAGCTATACCCACGTCCTCGGACGGGCAGAAGGCAATCTCGGCCCGGTAACCACGAATATAGCCTCCATGATAGATAATCTGCCTGCCCTGGTAGTTATAAATTCTCCATCCCAGGCTATAGTAACGCTCCCGGAAAGGTTTCCAGTAACGGGTATACTGCCACTTCAAAGGAGTATAAATCAAGGGATCGGATATATTATCCAGGATGGCATCAGATATCCATTCTGGCTTATAACCCAGCAAAGCCACCAACCACCGGCCCATATCAGAAATGCTGGCATTCACTCCGGCTGCAGGCAAAACGTTGTAATATCCTTCATGTGGGTGAAGAGTGGCATAACCGTTTTTTGTCCTTACATGGGGGTAGGCCATGTTGGGATTTTGAGCAAGATCCACCGGCCCGGCTGAAGCATCGTACATGCCAAGTGGGTTGAAAATTTTTTCCTCCAGGAGTACCTGGTACGGGATTCCGGTGGCCTTCCTGGCAATGGGATCGAGAATGCTGAACATCACGTTCTGGTAACCGTACAGTTCCCCGGGCGGAGCAGAGATATCAACTTCATCCAGGCGATCTATGATGGTATTCAAATCCTGATCAGCCTCCACCAGGTTATCAAATGCATAAGGAACCAGGCCAGAAGTATGACTTAAAAGATTCTTAATGGTAAGTTCAGCTGTATTGACGGAATCCTTCAGCTGAAATCCCGGATAATGTTCCACTACCCGGTCGTTTAATGAAAACGTTCCATCCTGCTCAAGCATGGATGCCAGTACTCCGGCGAATCCCTTGGAAACTGAAGCCATACGGAACAGGGTATGCTCATCCACCATATGATCAGTGCCGTTTTCTCGTACCCCGTATGTGCCAGTATAAACGACTTTGCCACCATGGACAATTGTATAGGCTGCGCCAACGGTATGTGTGCTGTCCAGCTCCTGCTGCATAAATCGGACAAACTCACTGATAGGTGCAGGCAATGAAGAGGGATCATTCTCTTTAACTTCAGGAAGATGGACCTGGGCAGATAAGGTATCAGGGGATTCCGGTCCCCTGGAAATAAACATGGTGCTTGCAGATAGCAGGATCACCACAAAAAGCATTACAACTGTTTTAATCAACCGACCACGCATACAACACCGATCTAAGACTCCTCTAAGAATAAGGGTGCAAAAGTATAACTATATTTATAATTACCAACTATCAGCGTTCTTTAGTGGAGTCAATCACCTTGGTTGCCGTGGCAATGATGCTGGAAATATCAGCCAGGTTGGAAGGCAAAATCATGGTATTTGACTCTTTGGCTAATTTTCCAAATTCCATTAGATACTGTTCGGCGATACGCAGGTTCACGGCATCCTTACCGCCTTTTTCATTGATGGCCAGGGCAATGGCTCTTATTCCATTGGCTGTGGCAGTAGCTACCTGCTCGATCTCCGAGGCCTTTCCGGTGGCCTCATTGATCCGTTTCTGCATCTCACCCTCCGACTCGGCAATCAGCTCCTGCTTGGATCCTTCAGCCACATTGATCTTGGCCTGCTTCTCCCCTTCGGATTCAGCAATTACAGCTCTTTTTTCACGCTCAGCACGCATCTGCTTCTCCATGGCATCTTTAATACTTTGGGGTGGAATGATATTTTTCACCTCGTAGCGTGTCACCTTCACTCCCCATGGATCACTGGCCTTATCCACTGCTGCCACAATACTGTTGTTAATGGTCTCACGCTCTTCAAAGGTCCGGTCCAGTTCCAGTTTCCCGATAATACTCCGCATGGTGGTCTGGGCAATCTGTATTGATGCAAACTGATAATGGTCAATTCCGTAGGAGGCCTTCATGGCATCTATCACCTGCAGGTAGAGGATTCCGTCCACCTCAACCGATATGTTATCCCTGGTGATACAGATCTGAGATGCCACATCAATGGCCTGCTCTTTCAATGAATGCCTGTACCTTACCCGGTCAATAAAGGGCATGATAACATTGAAACCGGCCATCATGGTTTCACGATATTTTCCCAGTCGCTCTATGATATAAGCTTTTCGCTGGGGTACAATTTTGATAGAGGATAATAGCAAGATCAATGCCAGGAGAATCAAGCCGGCATATACCAGTGTTAATGGGGTCATTTCCATGATTGAAAAGTTAGTGAGTTAATGGTTAATGGTTAATGGATGGCCTTTTTGACTTTCAGGGTCAGGCTGTCTTTGCTGGTGATTTCCACCCAATCGCCTTTTGCGACAGGCTCTTCACAGCTTGCAGACCAGTTGGTTCCTTT
>CAYWGP010000023.1:0-1984 GCA_964458155.1 uncultured Bacteroides sp. | reverse complement strand
GAATCGCTGGCCCGTCAGTTCTACCTGGGGAAGCTCTGGCTGAAAAAGGAATTTGAGGGCTACAATGCGACCTCCTACTACAACTCCGATGTCCCCGGCAGGGCCATGCAAATGCCTCAGCTTATGGCGAAAGCCGGAGTGGATAACATGTTTATCAGCCGGCACGAACGAGGCGTCTTTGATTGGTACAGTCCCGACGGATCATCCGTGACTACCTATTCGCCCGGGCACTATATCGACTTTTACAACATCCTGGGAAAGCCAGATGAAATGGCCATAAAAGAACTGGCCAGTCAGGCCCTGATCTGGAGCGATGGTTATAACGATATTTCAGGAGAAAAATCGGTGATGCCGGCCGTATTAAATTTTGAGTTTATCTGGGATCCCAAGCCCGTGGAAAACCTGGATCCCTTTACTCAATTGTGGAACAGCCTGGAAGAGGTGGAGAATGAGAAGGGCGAGACTCTCCGGGTTAAGTTGCCGGAAATCAAATTTTCCACCCTGGATAAGTTTTTTACACAGATCAGGAAGTCCACGCAACAGTTGCCATCCATAATGGGAGAACGCCCCAATGTCTGGATCTACATTCACGGTCCATCCCATCACTGGGCTCTGGATCATAGCAGGCAGGCGGATATGCTGCTGCCCGCAGCTGAGAAATTTGCAACAGCCAATGCATTGCATAGCGGTTCCTACACCAAATATCCCGTTTCATTATTTAACCAGGCCTGGGAATCCAAAATATATCCGGATCATGGCTGGGGAGGAAAAGGAGGACAGAGCACCGATGATATTTTCCTGAATCGTTATGCCGATGCACATAACAAAGCAGAAAAATTATTGGATAACTCCCTGCAAGCTCTGGCAGGAAAGGTCAATACGGCCCAGGAGAAAGGCATTCCTCTAGTTGTATTTAATAGCTTAAGCTGGGATCGGACCAGTCCGCTTACCGTTCAGATAAGCTTTGACCCTGAGTCGGCAAAATCAATAATTCTGCAAAATAAAGAAGGGAAGGATATTCCCGTACAACTTGAGAATGTGAGTAGAAACGAGGCTGGTTATTTGAATTCCGCAGAAATCACTTTTGTGGCATCGGATGTACCTTCCATTGGTTATGACACCTATTACATCGTACTATCTGATAAAGAAGTGGCTGAAAAAAATGAGGTATTTACCACACACTTTGAAAACAGCTTTTATAAGGCAACTCTGGCTAATGGGGGACTGTCAGGCTTATATGACAAAGAACTTGGCAAAGAGCTTATTGAGAGTAGTTTCTTCAAGGCCGGGGAGATTTTTACCATGAAGTCTGAAGGGAATGGCGCAGGAGAATTTGATGCGGTACAACAACCTGAGATGGAGGGTTTTGACAAAACAGGCAACTATGAAACAGCCTGGGAAATTACTGCCAGCGGACCGGTATTCACATCCTATAGCTACCGGCAGCCCATTCGTAATGCTGTGGCTGAGCTGGAAATCACCTTCTATCATCAAATAAAGAAAGTTGATTTTGATGTGAAGCTGATGAACTGGGATGGGACCATGTTCCGGGAGTTCCGTATGGCCATGCCCCTGCAAATGGAGAATGGAGCCATTGCATATGAGGCTCCCTTTGGCGTGGTAGAAGTGGGAAAGGATGAAATGGCAGGAGCTGCAGGAGAGCGCTATGAAGTCGAATGCAAGGACCTGCATCCAAGAGGCATCGAGAACTGGATAAATGCCTCAGGTGATGAATTTGGACTTACCCTGTCCTCCAGCGTTGTTGCCATGGACTACATGGATCCCACAAATGAAGGGCTGGCATACACCATACTTCAACCTATCCTGCTGGCTTCGCGCAGGAGTTGCCATGGCGAAGGAAATGATTACCACCAGACAGGCAATCACCGCTTCAGTTTTTCCATTACCTCGCATGAGCCAGGATGGCAACATGGCGTAAAGCCAGGAAAAGAAGCCAATGAAAAGCTGTTTGCTGTTGTGGACC
>CAYWGP010000022.1:0-13384 GCA_964458155.1 uncultured Bacteroides sp. | reverse complement strand
AACAATGGGTACAAGAAGAAGTGTATTCACCAGATGGTGAAGAATCTTGCACCTTCCATGGGATGGCATTCAGTGATCAGTATGCAATCGTAGGTGGATCCAACCTTGAGGATCCCTGGATTTCTTACGTTTATTTTAATCACCTTCCTGATTAAGTAGCCGACAGCCTGCTTATGGCGCTATTGTGGAGGTTCGATTTTAGGCATTTTTTTCAATCAATTCCAAAGAACATCTTGCTATTCTTAAGATACTAATTATTGCCCAGAGAAATACAACAACTAAAGGACTGCTATCGAAAAGGAGACTAATACGTATACCTACAAAAGAGGATTGTCAGTACTTGTCTGATTTTAATGCTACTACCTGAATAGGTTCAACACACAAAGGACCATCACGATCTCATTAATTTTGCCTAATTTGTACTTTCCTATGCAGCTGTAGACGCGATAACTTAGGTGAAGCGCTGTGTATTCAGAGACTGAGTATTGATACCTGCAAAAACTACCCATTGACTGACTGAATAATATATCCGGCTCCAAGCAACCACATGGGAACGCAGTACATCCTATTAGATAAAGAGATAAGTGTTATGTTTAAAAAATACATATTATTGGCAGTAGTTGCAGTGACAACTTTCATCTCGCTTTCAGCCCAGGACTGGGTGAAGGATTTCGGGCACAGAGAAGGGGATGTTATTATTACCGGGCTTGTTACCGATTCAAAGGATCACGTATTGATCACGGGAACATTTTCATCGGAAGAACTGGTGCTGGAGGAAGGGCATATCCTGACAAGCCAGGGTATGGAAGATGTGTTTATCGTGAAGTATGATCCACAGGGGGGGATCGCCTGGGCGATATCTTTCGGTGGGATAAAACAGGATCGAGTGGCTGATATCGCCCTGGACTCCCTGGATAATATTTATATTACCGGGGACTTTGCCAGCAGTACTCTGCATATTGGAGGAACGGTAGTAAGCAGTGTATGGCCCGAGAATGTCTATGTCGCCAGATTCGACAGTTCGGGAGTTTTCCGTTGGCTGAGTAAATCCAGCGGACTAACCGGCTATTCATGGTCCGGGGGGACTGCTGTCCACTGCCAGAAAAACGGATTGGTCTATTTCACGGGATTTACCAGCAGCCAGGAGTTGAGTTTCGGGGATTTCAACCTATCGATGAACAACTCGAACAGTAAAGGATTCTATGGGAGCCTGGATGATGACGGGAATTTCCTGTCGGCATACTTCCTGGGAGATGAAGGGGAAGACCAGTATCAGCTGCATGATATAACGACCGATCCGCAGGGCAACATATACCTGGCGGGAAAGCTTAACATCCATACCGAGCCCGATCCCATTACCTTTCAGGAATACTGGAATGTGATGTATTTCTGCAAGACCGATTCTGAAGGGGAAATTGAATGGACCATTGAGGATACGGCCCTTTATATGGGGCAGAAGGTCCTGTTCAACAACGGTGCCCTGTACGTACTGGGAAACCGGGAAGAGTACCGATTTATTTTCAATGGTGGAACCATCGATACCACCAGTTCTTTCTTTTTCGGGCAATTCGATACGGACGGGAACAGGCTGATGGGAAGGAAGGTGACCGGGGCGATGGCCTATGGACTATACGCAGATGATAACAGGATCCTGGTAGCCGGAGGGCTCTATCTGGATCATCTGGAACTGGACGGGACCTGGATACACCGGAACAGCGACTCCTCTTCCATCTGTCCGATCTACCAGGATATTTTCTTCTTTGAAGCGGATCAGTCGGGGCAGATCGGGCGTGCATACAGTATCAGCGGGAGCCTGGAAGATGCTCCGACAAGTATCTGGCTTTCCAGCCGGGGCGACCTGTATTACGCGGGTAAGTTTGAGAGTGCCAGCCTTGAGGTGGAGGGACATACCGTATACAACCTCAGTGAATTATATACTTTCAATCATGTTTCGGGCACCTACTACGACAGGCGACAGTATTCTTTCCTTGCCCGCCGGGAAGGATTTACCGGACCGGTTCTGATCACTCCACCGTCCAGGGAACCCTTGAGGATCTACCCAAACCCCTCTTCGGGCCTGGTACAAATCCAGCGTCAGAATCTTACCGGGACAGCGCTTGTACGCGTATATGACCTTAGGGGACACTTGCTGTCGGAGTATTCCATGGAAGGGGACCTGCTAAACCTGGATCTCTCGGGTTTAGGCGAAGGGATGTTCATTGTATCGCTTAAGGAAGAGGGGCTGGTGGCTACAGGTCCTCTTCTGATCATACGTTAATCCTGTGTAATCGTTTTTCCCATGTGCCGTCAACGAAACAGCTTCATCCATACAATTTTTCTGGCAGGGAGCTGTCTGATCTCATTTCTGCCACTATGGGCCGGGCAGCTTAGTACGGAAAGCAGGGAAGAAGAGCCGGGGCATGTAGTGATCAACGAGGTGCTGGCCTCAAACTCCCGTTCCAATTATGATGGGGATTTTGGGTCCTATTCCGACTGGATTGAGCTGTACAATCCAACCGGAAACGCTGTGGATCTGGAGGGATGGTACCTGAGTGATGACCCGGCTGATCCGGAAAAGTGGCAGATTCCCGGCAATACAGTGATCCCCTCAAATGGCTACCTTCTGTTCTGGGCCGATGACAGGGACCTCCGCCCGGGCCAGTTAGCATGGACCGAATTCACAACACCTGTACAGATTACCGTGTCGGAATACCACCTGAATTTCAGGATCAACAGCAAGCAGGAAGAAGTTCTGTTGTCAGATCCTCAAGAGCTGAGAGTGGACAGCATTCTTCTAACAAACCAGCAGCGTGACTACGCTTCAGGTAGAAAGGCAGACGGATCCTGGTCCTACCTGGGCGAATCCACACCTCTTGCCCTGAACAGCACATATACTTCGGATGAATTTGTCCTGTCTGTGAATCCGGTCTTTTCGGTGCCCGGAGGACTCTACCCCGGAAGCCTGCAGCTTGAGCTGGAAGGTTCCGGGAGCAGTGCGGTGATCCGCTATACCACCGATGGAACGCAACCAACAAGCGGATCAACGGAGTATACCGGGCCCATATCCCTGCTTTTCAGCCAGGTAGTCAAAGCACGCCTCTTCGAGGAAGGGAAACTGCCTGGAGAGGTGTGGACCGAGTCGTATATCATTCAGAAGGAGACAAGCCTCCCGGTCCTCTCCATCTCCACAAATCACAATAATCTCTGGGGATTTGATTTCGGACTTTACCAGCGGAACCTGAAAAACCGGGAAGTATTTGCACACCTGGAGTATTTTGACGAAAGCGGCAGCAAGGCCTTCCGGATCAATGCCGGACTGCAGCTCTTCGGATCCCAGATCTTCCTGTTCGACCAGAAGCCTTTTTCCATCTTCTTCCGGAAGCGGTACGGACAGGATTCGCTCAATTACAGCCTGTTCAGGAACAGGGAGGTGGATACCTATCACAGCCTGGTGCTGCGTAACGGAGGGAATGATAATAACCTGACCATGATCCGTGACGGCCTGGGAGCAACACTGGTGGAGAACCGGATGGATATGGATTACCAGTCCTTCCAACCGGTGGTCGTGTTTATGAACGGGGAGTACTGGGGAATCTTCCACCTGCGGGAAAAGCTGAATGAGGAGTACCTGGCAACGAACAAAGGGATCAATCCGGATCACGTCGACATCCTTGAGGATAGTCTCCGTGTGAACAACGGGGATGCCAACCAGTACCGGGAACTGATTGATTATGTTAGCGGGAAGGACCTCTCCATACAGGAAAATTATAATTACGTGGCAGGGAAGATGGACGTAAGTCAGTTTATGAACTACATGAGCTTCAAGATTTATGGCGGATACAGGCAGTGGCAGGTGAATAACAAATACTGGAGGGAACGAAGCCCTGATTCACGCTGGAGGTGGATCGCTTTCGACCTGGAGCACTGTTTTGCGGGGCCAGGCGGGGACACCTATGATACCAATACTCTCTCTTATGCACTGGATCCAGGTTCTGGCCCCGAAGCTTGGCACACCCTGCTTTTCCGGAAACTTATGGAGAACGAGGACTTCAGGGCCACCTTTTTGCAGCGAACTGCCCTGTTTCTGAATACGGTTTTCGACGAGGACAGAGTGATCGGGGTGATCGACAGCCTGAAGAGTCTGATTGAGGACGAGATGGAAAGCCATATCGCCCGCTGGAACTCCCCTGTTTCCCGTGCTGCCTGGCTCCAGCATATGGCTGCCCTGGAAGAATTCGCCCGCTTGAGGAATCAGCAAGTGATGACCCATTTGATGGATTATCTCTCTATCCCTGACACCTCCAGGCTGACCCTTCAATGCGGGAACGGTGGGAAGATCGCCCTGGCCGGAGCCCTGGTAATGGATCCCGGGACGGATGCTTATACCCTTCTTAACGGACTGCCCATCGGCCTGGAAGCCCTGCCGGAACCCGGATATACGTTCACGGGCTGGAACGGTACGGACCCGGGCACCCCAATGGACCTGGTCCTTTCAGGTGACACGCTCCTTTTTGCACAATTCGAGCCTTCTTCGGAATATCTTGTTCCCGATACCATCTCCGGGACACTGATTCTGGATGATGTCTCACAGCCCTACTTATCGACAGGTCATGTGTTCATACCGGCCGGGGATACCCTTATACTAGAGGCAGGGGTGGTGATCCGGATGATGCCGGGTGCTTCCCTGGTAAACGAGGGATGTCTGCTTGTAGATGGGCGTGAAGACAGACCGGTGTACATGGATGTGAATCCTTCGGTGGTGGAGGACTATCTCTCCTCCCAGAGCCGGAAGTGGGGAGGAATTATCATCCGCTCGGCAGATTCGGTTATTATCCGCCACCTGCATTTGGTGAATGCCTCGTCGGGAAGGGAATTCGGTGAGTATAAAGGAGCCCTATCGGCAGTGGAGAGCAGCTTATCCCTGTCGGGAGTACTCATATCGGGGGTGAAAGATCCGATCTGGTGCAGGGAGAGCCTGGTACGTATCGATTCCTGCCAGCTTTCATCCAGTGGCACGGGCGATTTGATCAACCTGGTGAACTGCCACTTCCCGGTGATCGCAAATAATGACTTGCTGGGCAATTATTACAAGGATACAGATGCCATTGACCTGGACAGTGTTTTGGGGGCTGTGGTGGCTTACAACCATATCGGCAGCTTTTTCGGCTTCAATAGTGATGGAATCGACCTCGGGGGACAGTGCCGGGATATTGTTATCCGCTCCAACACCATTTGGGCCTG
Source organism: uncultured Bacteroides sp. (assembly GCA_964458155.1). Taxonomy (GTDB): domain Bacteria; phylum Bacteroidota; class Bacteroidia; order Bacteroidales. The sequence continues at coordinate 8,143 of CAYWGP010000022.1, read as the reverse complement.
TTCTGACAAAGGTATTTCTGTGGGACAGGGATCAGAAGTGCTTGCAGAACAAAATCTCATAGTGGGCTGCGGCCAGGGTTTCGGAATTAAGGACCTGGGGTCCTATGCAGCCATCAACCAGAACACTCTTTACGGAAACCATACAGGGATCGCCTGTTTTGAGAAGAACAGAGGAAAGGGAGGGGGATCGGCCCAGGTGGAGAATACTATAATTGCCGGCTCCACAGGGAGTGCGGTCTACGTAGATAGCCTGTCAGCACTCACCATCTCTTACTCACTGTCCGATACCGACACCCTGCAAGGCTATAACAACCTGATGGAAGATCCTCTTTTTTCAGGTGCCACGGACCTGGACTTCTTCCTGGCGGATGGTTCTCCATGTATTAACAAAGGGACACCAGGCCAGCAGGACCCTGATGGTTCCCGGGCCGATATAGGTGCCTACCTCCCCCACCCTTCTGCAGTTCTTTCAGGATTACGGATCAACGAGATTAATTTTGCTCCCCACAACAGTTTCAATGCGGGGGACTGGATCGAATTTTATAACGCCGGCGAAGAGAACCTGGTACTTTCCGGCTGGACCCTCAGGGGAGAAAATCCGGATGATGAGTTTATATTTCCGGATCCCCTTGAATTGGAATCCGGGGCCTACCTGCTTGCCGTAGAAAATGAAGACTCAATGGACTCCCTTCACGGTCCGCTTTCACTCATTCCGGGCCGTCTTCCCTTTGGCCTTAGCTCCACAGGGGAAGGACTGCACCTTTACAACCGCAACAAGCGCCTGGTCCACACGCTCCGGTATGGGGCTGAATCCCCATGGCCTGATGGACCACGCGGAAAGGGAGCTACTCTCGAACTATACAGGGAGGAAACCAATAACAGCCAGGCGGACAACTGGCATGCCAGTCACCTGCTGGGAGGGACACCCGGGCAAAACAACAGTCTGGCCGTAACGGTATCGGGTCTGGCTGTCAACGAGCTTATGGCGAAGAATGATGCCGCCTATGCGGATGAAGCAGGCGAGTACGATGACTGGCTGGAGATTTACAATAAAAATGACTTTCCCGTGGATCTGGGGGGATTCTACCTGGTACCCGGCGACCCGGATGAAGGATCCTGGATGATCCCACTCTACGATGCAGATTCAACAACGCTCAGCCCTGGAGGTTTTTTGCTTTTCTGGGCCGACCGGGATCCGGAACAGGGGATCCTTCATACCGGTTTCAACCTTCCCGCTTCCGGTGGAAGGATCGGTATAGGACAGGTGATAGGGAAGGAACTGCAATTGATTGGCGAGCTCAGCTATGGGAGCCTGACAGCGGATAAAGCCTTCGGAAGGTTTCCTGACGGAGGGGATTTACTTACAGGTCTGCACCTGACACCCGGCGGCTCCAACAGGCTTATGACCTCCCTTGATCCCAAAGATAAAAGCAGCAGCTTCCGTGTGTACCCTAATCCGGCTAACACATTCCTTAATATTGAGCATGAACCGCACGCAGGATCCGGGGGGTTGCTTTGGAATATGAGTGGCCAGACTGTGAGACAGTTCCGCCTGGAAACATCCGGATTAACCCGTTTAGATGTTTCAGGACTCGAGCCGGGGATCTACCTCCTGAAACTCCAGGATAAACCTTCCTGTTCGATAAGGATTGTTATCATGTAGTTTGCAGGACGGACTGGAATCTCCGGACTAGATCAGATACCTGCTTTGGAGGATTGCATATAGGAAGACATATGCAGCCCCAGCAAAAATCTTAAGGGATCCTGTGGAGCCATCTGTATTGATTCAGCTCCTCCAACTGGCACATTGTAATACTTTTCGCAGGCTTCCAATTGATCACTTAAATGAATGGAGTAGATCCACTTTTACTGGATAAAATGAGAAAGGCCAGTATTAGCCCGATTTTTATGTTACTACGTCAATAGGTTCAGCCCACAAAGGAGAGTCGAACCCATCGAGTCAGATTTCGATAAATAGATAAAATATTAAATGCCGATTGTTAAGGCTTTCTACCTATGGCACTTCTTTTATTCAATTCTAAAGAACCTCTTGCTATACTAAAGAAACCGATTCCGGGCAAGAACATGATGGATCAGGACAGTTTATCCCCTTTTCTGAAGGATCCCCATATATCCGGCTGGGACGGACCCGATGGCGCAGAAGAGCTCTATGATCTTCGGAATAATCCCTACGAATGGAAGAATCTTGCCGGCGAAAATCAGCATCTCTTAAAAAAGCAAGCCTTGCAGGAAGCCATGCTTAATATTATCAAAGGTGTTAAAATGCAATAGTGTACTTGGCAAATTCGCTTCCATTGTAGTATCTTAAGTGCGCTCCAGCTAAGGTATTTTCACAAAAACCGAAATTGCGTGAAAAAGATTCACCTCCTATATCTGCTATCAATTCTTTCATGGAATTTCATTCTGAATGGTGTACTTAGTGCGCAGCATAGTCAGGTATATGAGAAAGAGTTCTACGAACTAAAGGAGAATTTCGATCAGCTGAATGGTCCTGACTATACTCTCCTGAACGGGAGACAATATGTTCTTCTGAATTCCGGTAATTCCCATCCCTATTTTAATACAGACGCTTACAGACCCGGGAGTTTAGTTCTGAATGGTGAAAGCTATGATGATATCATGATCAATTACGATATCGATGATCAGCTGCTTATACTGCAGTATCCCGGTAATTCAGGTCAGGATCTAAAAGTTGTCCTGAACAGGGAAATGATCGATCACTTTCAGATCGACGGGCTTAGCTTCCGGCTTATGTCCTCCCCCGAATCCGGGAGCTCCTTTTTCCAGGTGCTTAGTTCGGGCGATATATCCTGCTTCCTGCTCTGGAAAAAGACCTTGTTCCGCTCTACGGCCTCTGGAACTACCAGCTACAAATATTCAAAGCAATCCAGGGAGGTATATCTTCAAAAGGAGGGCCGGCTGTATGTGGTCAAAAGCAGTTCTTCATTTACCAGCGTTTTCGATGAAGCGTACCGGAAAGAGATCAAAGAGTTCCTTCGGCGGGAAAAGATCAACTTCAGAAATGCTTCCGATGAAAAGCTGGGTGAGCTGATGGATTTTTGTATGGACCTTATACATAGCGATTGATGCAAAGAGTGATCCTCATATGCATTATCCTCCTCGCCGCTACCGACCTATGCGGTCAGACTGCAGATTATACATTTTCAGGTGATTATGACCAGGTATCCTTCGACAGTTTTGCAGAGTCCCTGGAAGAAAGTTACGGACTGAGTTTTTTTTACCTCCCTGAATGGACCTCCGGGGTGACCGTCTCAGCAAAGGGAGAAGGATTATCTCTTACTAACGTACTCTTGCAGAGCCTGGAACCACATGGACTGACCTGTTACATGGACCCGGGTAATAATGTTTTTATTCTTCCCGGCACCATTATCCGCCTGGATGATGTGATTGCAGCAGACCAGGTCATGGAGATCTCTGGACCTGAAACCGAAGTTTCCAATGAAACAATGAAAAGGAAACACTTCGGAAGAGAGAGAGAAGTAGTCCGCACAGAATCAGTTGTTATCGGCAGAAGTACAGATGCCGGTCAGGGAAGCATGGTAAAACTGTACGGCAAGATCTGGAACATGGAGAGCGGGGAAGCCCTGCTTGGAGCTACCATCTATTTCCCGGAGACAGAAACGGGAATAATAACGGATCAGTACGGACAGTATCAGGTGGTCCTGCCTGCGGGGCACCATCAATTATCAGTGCATAGCCTGGGAATGAAAGTGAGGCAATACGACCTCGCCATCTATGCTGATGGCAGCCTGGATATCGAAATGGAAAACGAGATCATTCCCCTCAATGAGGTGGTGATCAGTGCAGACAGATACCAGAATGTCTCCGGGCTCCAAATGGGATATTCCAGGCTCGATATACAGACCATTAAGGAAATACCCCTGATTATGGGTGAGAAAGACCTGATCAGAGTAGCACAATTGTTACCGGGTGTTCAGTCTGTTGGGGAGGGTTCTTCGGGATTAAATGTAAGGGGCAGTTCTGCAGACCAGAATATGTTTTATATTGATAGAATACCAGTATTCAACACATCCCACCTGTTCGGTTTCTTTTCAGCGTTCAGTCCCGATATCATCAATGAATTTAATCTCTACAAAAGCAATTTACCTGTGGAGTACGGGGGACGTATTGCATCCGTATTCAACGTATCCACGCGTGAAGGGAACAAGAACCAGTTCACAGCCAGGGGAGGGATCAGCCCGATCACAGGCCACCTGGCCGTTGAGGGCCCCCTGAAGAAGGAGAAGCATTCCTTTGTGTTGAGTGCACGTTCCACTTACTCCGACTGGATAATGAAATTTCTTGAAGATCCTGCATTGAGGAACAGCGAGGCATCGTTCTATGATCTTTCTGCAGCTATCACAATTGATCCGGATGAAAGTAACCTTATCAAGTTCTTTGGCTACTACAGTTCCGATCATTTTCAATACAGCGATTTATTTAGCTATGATTACCAGAATACGGGTGCGTCTTTGACCTGGAGGCACAGAATATCATCCTCACTTTCTTCCGACATGGCAGCCGTATTCAGTCAGTATTCTTTCGGAACTGTCAACCAGGAATATCCCTCGTCTGCATTTTCCCATGATTACAGGATCGGGCAATGGGAACTAGTATCCGATTTCAAATGGTTGCCTGTCAGGAAACACTTTATCACCTTTGGTGGCAAGTTGATTTACTACCACCTGGACAGGGGTGAGATAACACCTTTCGGCGACCAGTCTGTCAGGAAATCAACCTTAATGGGTATGGATAACGGGATTGAATCGGCAATTTACATAAGCGATAAGTATGAGGTCCTTCCAGGAATTACATTGTACGGAGGCATCAGGTATTCCCTTTTCAACTATCTGGGTCCGGAAGAAACATATACCTATTCTGACAACGCACCCAGGGATCCTGCGAACATTATTGATACATTAAGCTATGGGCCGGGTGCTGCAGCAAAAAGCTATTCGGGACCGGATTTCAGGTTTGCAGCTAATTTCAGGACAGGTCCCAGCTCTTCGGTTAAACTATCCTATAACAGGACACGGCAATACCTTTTCATGCTGACCAACACCATTGCCATGGCTCCAACTGACCAGTGGAAGCTCTGTGATTACCATATCAGCCCCCCTTACGGCGACCAGATCTCTGTCGGATTTTTCAAGGATTTTCCCGGAACGGGCATTCAGGCTTCAGCTGAGGTCTACCTGAAAAAGATCCATGATATTGTGGAGTACAAACAGAGCGCTGATATTATTGGCTCTAAACACATTGAGCAGGATATACTGCAGGGGAAACAGGACGCTTACGGAATCGAATTGATGCTGGAGAAGGCATCAGGCAAGCTGAACGGATGGGTATCCTATACTTTTTCGAGATCAGAGATCACTGTGGACGGAACCTTTCCATGGCAACGCATCAACAGTGGGGAAAGTTACCCTGCCAACTATGATAAACCACATGCCCTGAAACTGGTCATGAATTACAGGGTAAACAGAAGGCTGAGCCTTTCAGGGAATGTGGTATACAATACGGGTCGCCCGGTGACCTATCCGGTCTCCAGCTATTACCTTCGCGGACAGGAGATCACCAATTACTCGCAGCGGAATGCATACCGGCTGCCGGACTATTTCAGGATTGACCTGTCACTCAACCTGGAAGGAAACCTGAAGGCCGGGAAGAAAATTCACAGCTACTGGATGGTCAACATCTATAATCTGACAGGGAGGGAGAACGCATATTCCGTTTATTTCAGATCGGAAGAGGGTCAGCTGAATAGTTACAGGTTGGCCATTTTCGGCACTGCAATCGTAAGTTTATCGTGGAATTTCAAATTTGGGAATTATGCCAGTCGGTAGGGCACCTGCATCGATACTATTCATCTGCACACTGCTGGCAGGGTGTGTGGATCCTTATTATCCCGAATTTGAAGATATGCAGAAATCCCTGGTAGTGGAAGCACTGATCACTGACCAACCGGGCTGGCAGGTCATCTATCTTTCAAATTCTTCCCCGGTAAACGAAAGAGGAACAGATGCTGAAACAGATGCCTATGTATCTGTATCTGATGATCTGGGCAGGTCCACCGAGTTCGTAGAACAGGATCCGGGAGCCTATTATGCATGGATGACCGCCGGCGAACTGGGTACGGGCATAAGCTACCGGCTCAATATTGTGACCTCGAATGGAGAGGTGTATGAGTCGGAACCCGAAATGTTTCCCTCTTCGAGTCCTGCCATTGACAGCGTATACTGGGAATTTGAAACAGCCGGTACTTACGACAGGACCGAATCGGTGAACGGTATCAGGTTCTTTCTTGATCTGGAGGCTGAAGCGGACCAGGGCAGGAATTTTCGATGGGAACTGGTGGAAACCTGGGAGTATCAGGCTGCAAATCCAATTGATTATTATTATGATGGCATCCTGCATGAATGGCCCGATTCATTCAGCTATCACACCTGCTGGTATACCGGAAAGATTGATCAGATCTACACGGCCACCACCCTTAATGCAGAAAGTAATACCATCAAAGGCTTTCCCCTGAATTATGTTTCTGAGGAAAGCAACCGGCTGTCGACCAGGTACAGCCTTCAGGTCTTACAATACTCCCTGAACGATGAAGCCTATGATTTCTGGAAGCGGATAGAGGTGCAGAACCAGGAGAGTGGTGGTATCTATGAACAACAACCCGATTATATCAGCGGGAACATGTACAATATGAATAATCAGGAAGAGAATGTGCTTGGATTCTTCAATCTGTGCCCGGTATCAGAGATGCGAATCTTTCTGGATAGTGTCGCGGAATTGCACTACCCGGAAATAGATTGCAACCTGGAAATTATCATGCACCATGCATCCAGGCCCGCCTGGATGAGGATACCATATTTCCTGATATCTTTTAATCCTCTAAGAATCGGGCCTCCATACGGAGTGGGAACAAAACTCTGCTTTGACTGCAGAAACGGGGGCGGGACCATCATCAAACCGGAATACTGGGAATAATATGAAGCGGATCCTTATCTATACCATTCTCATGGTCTCTGTCATTCAGATCAGGACTCTCGAAGCCGGTGCCCAGGCTACAGGAGATTCCCGGATTCTCAATTCATCGCTGTACAGGGAAAAACTATACCTGTTTACCGACCGGAATCTGTATGCTTCCGGTGAAAAGGTCTCTTTCAGACTCTATAACCTGAGTCATCCCTTGCTGAAAGAAAGTAACTGGAGCAGGGTATTCTATCTGGAGCTGATCAACAGCCGGAATGCGCCGGTAGCCCGGGGCAAATACCAGGTATATTCATGGGGAGGAGGCGGACAGATCATAATACCCGATACAGTCAGCACCGGTCAGTACTATCTCAGGGCCTATACCCGTTGGATGCGAAATTATCCACCATCTGGATATTTTCATCTTCCTCTTGCCATCGTCAATCCCCGCAAGATCAGGTCAACGGATCTGTCAGCCAAAGGCAAAGGAACAGGATTAAAGGAGGAGGCCCCGGGTCCTGTGGACGGAATTGCATGCTCTTCGGACAAAAGCAGCTATGGTAAAAGGGAGAAGGTGAACGTACAGATCCATCCGGAAAACGGGAACTCCTCACCGGATGCGTATTGCATCTCCGTTATTAAAAAAGGATACCTGGATGAAGCATACTATTACACTGCGGCACCTGTAATTGACGATCCGCTCCAGCTGCAAGATCTGGTTTATTACCCTGAAACCAGGGGGGTAACAGTTTCAGGTACCGTACTACTGGGAGATGAACAAGAGCCTGGGGATCAAACCCTCCTGGGCATGACCATGCTGGGATCTGATCCGGACTATTTTGAGTTTAGAACGGATGAAAATGGCAGGTTCCGGATCCCTGTTCAGGAGCAGACGGGAAACAATGATGCCCTGCTTACGGTCAATTCGAAGCAGGTTGAAGCGGTGCCAATCCTTATGGATGAAGCCTTTTCGTCCGATTTCTCAGGTGCACCGGTCCCTGCTACAGACTTTTTCGGGGAAGGCAGGGCGCTGGTAGAGGATGTCCTGGTGAACTCTCAGCTCAGAGCAGCTTTCGAAAATCCGGACAGGGACAGTGTTGATGCCCTGGAGGCAAACTCGGGTTAT
>CAYWGP010000021.1:0-3573 GCA_964458155.1 uncultured Bacteroides sp. | reverse complement strand
ATCCCGCCAGGAGGTCGGCCCTGTGCGATTTTTAATTTGTCCCCTTCGTCTGAAATTTCCGTTGCTGCCTTTGCTGAATCAGGATCATAGGGGTCATAGAAAACAAAGTCTTCCCATCCAGTGACACCTCCACCGCCCTGTCCACCTATTGGTCCCATCGCCTGATCACCAGCATCGGCGATTCTGCCGGCATATTTTTTTAATAACTTCTTGCCTGCTTCGATTTCCCCCGATGCCCAAACGTCTGGAGACGCTACTGAGTTATACGTATCACTAAAGCCTCCGGTGGCGGTAAAATTGAGATTCTTGAAGCACAGCTTAATCATGAACAAAAGTACGTACCCCTGTATGGCCGGATCATCCACTAATGCTATGTTCCATCCTCCCGTCTCACTCAGTATGTGATCCAAAACTTTCTTCTGATACTCAAGGTCTCCTGGCGTCATGCCAACCAGTATAAGCTGGAAGTTACGCCGCATCTCTTCAGTAAGCTTTTGTATTTCCGGTTTTTCCAGAAGTTCCTGTAGGTCATATAACTGCTTGGTGGGATCGGTAACGATATTGAGGAAAGCTGCCTGCAACTCATCACCCCACATGATAAACTGTCTATGAGCAATATATCCTATTTCCGAGTCATAGATTCTGTAGATCGCATCAGCAAAGGCCTGCCAGTTGGGGAAGGCCGGGAACGCAGCTTTAAAAAGGTCCTCCGGGAGCTGTGCTTTGTAGGATGGCACTGTACCTTCAATGGGAATGTGCGATGGACCAGGCCAATGAACCAGCCTGATTGCAATCTTGGTCACAACGCCCCACCCCCCTGCGCCTCCCAGGGCGCCTCTGATTACTCCCTGTGTGCTCGGTCCTGGCCCCTCCGCACAGAACCAGCCCAGATCGGAACCCAAAGAACCTGTCCTGAGTATTTCACCCGTAGGCATAACCCACTCTATGGACAGTATACTATCCTGAGGAGAAGCAAAATACATACAATCCGGTCCCCCTCCCTGAAAACAGCAGGCATTGGCAAGTACAGAGGTACCAGCGCCGGCACCACTTATATGATTGTTCAAACCCACCTTCATGGCTTCGGCTTGCAGCTGCCCGGCCACCACATACGGCTCAACCACAGCAAACATATTTTGTTCGTCAATTTCTAATATTCGATCCATCCTCCTCAAATCCAGCAGGATTTGCCCCTCGGACGGCGATGCAGCCCATGGACCCCAACCGGTACTGAAGACATGAAACTTTAATTTGTGTTGGTTGCAGGCCTTGACTATAGCCTGAACCTCCTCCGTGCTACCGGGCAAAAGCACAGCCTCAGCCCTGTCAAAAAACTTGCTTCCATCAGTGACGTTAGGTACCAGCTCAGCCATCCATTGATAAGCATATGAATCCAGCGTCGCCGGCTCCTCCGTGATATTGTCCGGCCCTACAATGTCTTCCAATGCTTCATATACTTCTCTAGGTAGTGCCATAGCTTCATTACCTCCTGTTAGATTGCTTCCCGAACAAGGTCTACAATGTCATACACTTTCATTCGTTCACTTTGTTCATTAACCACGTCGGTGAAATTCCTCTCACAATGGGGACACGCACTCACTATCGCCTCAGCTTCAGTGGCCTTTGCCTCTTCAATCCTCTCTCCAGCGGTCCATGAGGAAAAATCCGGATACCTTTCCCTTACCCCGGCACCAGCACCACAACACCACGCATATTCCCTGTTCCTTTCCATCTCAACCAGCTTTATACCTGGAATGCTATTAAGTACATTCCTTGGCGGGTCATAAACACCCAGGGCACCGTTATTCCTGGGTTTTGGTGGATCGTATACCAGGACTTGACCGCGAATTTTCTTTTGTTCGCCTTTCCATGGCACATGTGCTTCCCCTCGTCTTCCCAGATGGCAGGGGTCATGATAGGTGACCGTCATGGGAACAGTTTTGCTGAATTGTATCTTTCCTTCCTTGATGAGCCGGTCAAGATATTCCGTGATATGCAGGACTTCGAACTTGGAATCTAACTCTTCAGGATAGAGGCGCTTGAACGCATGGTAACAATCGGAGCAGCCGGTAACCACTGTCTTCACACCTGCAGTAGTCCAGGCATCATTATTATTCTCGGCATATTTGATAAATTCCCCCCGGTACCCCATATCACAAAGCCGACCGCCACAACAGTTCTCGTCCCTTCCCATGATGCCAAAATCAATGCCGGCATTCTTGAGCAGTGTCACCACCGTCCTCGGTGTTTTCCACAGGTCCTCATCATAACTATATCGGCAGCCGACGTGGAAAGCAACTTCAGCCTTCTCCTGGGTTAGATCTTTCACATCCAGCCCTTCGGCCCATTTGTCACGATCAGCCTTGGGCTTCATCATCATGTTGTCCTCTTTGCGAAGACTATCTATGAGAGGAATATCCTGGGGCGGAAAGCAACCGTTGTCTATCATTTTAAATCGTAACTGACGCATCACCTCGACGGGTTCAAAATCATACCGGTTAATTTTGCAGGCAACGTCACAGCACCCATCCATCATACATTTGAAAACGATGTCCACTAACCCCTCATCCCAGTAACTGCTCCTCTCCTCGAGAAGGGACAGGGAGACGCATAATCTCCCACTTGCCGAGTAACTCTGGAACTTGCTATACTCTATGCTGGGACAGCCTTTTGCAAAGCGCCAACTCTTCACATGAGCAAATGGAATCCATTTGCAATATGAACATCTACTGCATCTTGTTACTGTAGCCCTATAGTCTTCCAGTGCCACTTTATACCTCCTGCGTTGTATGGTTTCTGCCTAAAAGCAAAGCTTGCCTGGATTCAATACATTATTGGGATCGAATAGTCCTTTCAGCTCTCTTGATATACTTGTATGCTCGGCATTTCTACTATATGCCATGTCTGCCCAAATCCCGTAGGGCCGGGAATAGAAAGCTCCCTGCTTTGATAGTTCTTCACTGGCCCTGGTAAAGAGCCCTTGAACCTTGGCCACCTCTTGCTCGTCACTTGGGTCGAATGGCAAACTAAATTCCACATGGCAGCTTGTACCCAGGTGAGTCGGCTGTATGTAAACTCCCAGATCTGATGGGGAGTAATCAACCGCTTCTGCCAATGAGTACATAGCTGTTACGAATTTTGGTACTCTGTTAAGTGTGGTTAGAAAGAAGATGTCCTGGCATCCGCCCTTGTTGCCAAGTTTCCAATAAGGTTCATTTGAGGGATTGAGCACTGCTTCCCCTACCTGCCCATCGTTTGCCCCGGGGAGTGCCGACTCCAGACGCACGCCACATTGCTGTGCTATATCGCCAATGTCCTTTTCTCGACATGCAACCTTTTCCTCCGGCAGTATGTCACGACCGGTAAGCCCTAAGATGAAAATCCATGGAGGAAGCTTTTCCCGCAAGCCCATAATTTGCTCAGTTCCCTCTCCAAGAATGGACGCCAAACTGGAACTATTTAACAACAGTAACTCATCATGAAACCGTATCCGTAAGAGTTTATAGGCAAAGCCGATCAGGTTATCAAGCCCTTCAGATGACACCAGGAAAAACCGGTGCACTTTGGGTAATA
>CAYWGP010000020.1:0-7844 GCA_964458155.1 uncultured Bacteroides sp. | reverse complement strand
CGGGTTATTTGCCTCACCAGGATCCCCGGATGTGCCAACGAAAACGTTACCACGAATTTTTATCTGTCCGATTGAACCCGGCCTGCCATCTGTAACGACAGCAACACCAGGCACCAGGCCCTGCAGGCGGTTGGTAACATTGAGGGATTCGCTTTTATTCATTATCTCTACATCTGCAACGGATATGGCACCCGTAATATCTCTTTTTTCCTGGGTCCCGTATCCGACAACAACCACCTGGTCCAAAGACATGTATTCAGGAGTCATCTGTACGTTTATGATCCTCTGATTGCCCACCGGAACTTCCTGAGTATTGTATCCCACAAATGAAAATACCAGAACCGCTCCGTCATCCTGAACTTCCATTGAATATTCGGCACTTCCATTCGTTATGGTTCCCTCGTCAGTCCCTTTTATGGAGATGGTTGCACCTATTAATCCGTTGTTGTTCTCATCGCTGACTTTTCCAGTGATGAGGATTTGCCCGAAAGTCATTTGCATCTGCAGGCCCGCCAATAGGATTATCATGCAAGTCCGAATGAAATGACGTGGCAGCTTGAAATAAATCAATTTGTCCATTGCAATAGCTGGTTTTAGTTAGTTCAAAGGCTTTAGATATCAGAAATGAATCTAAGCGCAATTTAAGGTAAGAGGAGGCCTTACTGAGAGTAATATCTTCCCAAAAACAAGGAAAATCTTGGAAATAACCGGATAGGTTGAAAGAATATGTTAGAATTCTTTACTATTGTTGACCAATGTCGATTCAACATTGAATTTTGAGGGTACCACCCCGAAATGCTTTTTAAAGGACTTACTGAAGTAATTTGGATCCAGGTAGCCGACTTCCATACTTATCTCCGACAGATTCAACTCTCCTATTAGAATGAGCTCAGCTGCCTTTTTAAGCCGTATGGATGAAATAAAATCGTTGATGGTTTTTCCGGTCAGGCTTTTCAGCTTTTCATATAGAATGCTTTTGCTCATCCCAACCTCCTGAGCAAACAGAGAAACATCCAGATCAGGATTTGAAAGGTGTATTTCAACCACTTCCTTTACTTTATTCAGAAGCTTAATATCTAAAGAGTTGGGGGTGAGCTCTCCAGGATCAAACACAACCTGTTTATTGAATCTCTCCCACAATCTTTCTCTTGAGAGGATCAAATTATTGATCTTCTCTATGAGGATCTGGGAGTTAAAGGGTTTTGTGATATAGTCATCAGCACCTGACTTTAAACCGGAGATCTGGGATTCAATGTCGGTTTTTGCGGTTAATAGTATGACGGGTATGTGTGAAGTGTTGAGGTTTTCTTTCACATGCCTGCACAAATCTATACCATCCATTTCTGGCATCATTACATCGCTGATAATCATCGAGATACTGTTACTCTCAATATTCTCCAGTGCTGTCTTCCCGTTCTCAGACGTCTGAATTCTGTAATTTCGTATCAGGACACCTTTAATGAAATCTCTCATATCCGCGTTATCCTCCACAATCAGGACCTCGGGTCGATGATCATACTCTGCCAGCTCGGGAGCAGGATCTATCATTTTAATGTTGGAGGAATCCATATCCAATAGTATGTCTTCAGGATGGGAAGAAGGAATTTCCACAGCCCTGTCCTCGGCAAGTCGTTCGTTTTCGGAGAAATATTCCTTGCCTACGGGAAGGCTAATGGTGAATTGTGTTCCACTCCTGGGATCTTCTTCAGAAGCTACCTTACTTTCAACTAGAATACTCCCTTTATGTAGTTCAACAAGTTCCTTGGTTACGGCAAGGCCTATTCCTGCACTGGTCACATCCAGGTTGTTGAAATCATATGCACTGTAATACCTTTCAAAAATGTGACTGACTTTGTTTTTCGAGATGCCGATACCCGTATCCGAAACCATGATCTCAAGCTTAGACTGGTGGCTTACAGGATCATTCACCAGACTCAGATTAATACCTATCTTACCTCCCTCGGAGGTGTGTTTGAAGGCGTTTGACAACAGATTCGAGATGATCTTTTCAATTTTATCTGCATCATACCACATTGTTAATTCATCGACCTTGCTATTGAACTCATATTCAATTTGTTTCTGTTTGGCATGATTGGAAAAGAGCATATAAATCTCCTCCAGTAAAAGGATAATATTTCCTTCTGCTACAGCCAGTTTCATATGCTCTGTTTCCAGTTTCCTGAAGTCGAGCAACTGGTTGATCAACTTAAGCAGTCTGCTGGTATTCCTGTTCATCATATCCAGTTGATCCTTTACATACTTGGACAGCTTTGCGTTGGACAGAATGTTATCAATGGGACCCTTTATCAGGGTTAGAGGGGTTCGCAGTTCATGCGAGATATTTGTGAAGAATTTGAGCTTGGCCTGATTTGCCATCTGGACTTTCTTATTCAGTTCCTCCAGCTCGGATTTCTGTTTCAGTAACCTTGCATTGATAAGCTGCAATTCTTCAGACTGCTCCTCAAGTACTTTCTTGTTTTCTTCAAGCTGCATATTCTTCCGTTCGATCTCCCTGGTCCTTTGCTTTACCTGTGATTCAAGTTTCAGTTTCTGATGCTGCATCTGATACATGCGTGCATAAAAGAACAGGATTAATAAACCGATTATAAATACCAACCCAAAAATCCTAAACCACCAGGTTGCCCAGTAGGGCGGCCTGATCCAGATACCCATGGAAGCTTCCTGGTTGCTCCAGTAGCCCTCATTATTGGTAGCCCTAATCTTCAGTACGTATTCTCCTCCCGGTATATTTGTGAATGTTGCAACCCTTTTATTTTCCAAATATATCCAGTCATCGTCAAATCCTTCAAGTATATATTCATACGAATTCTTTCTAGGATCAGCGTAATCCAGTGCAATGAAATCCAATGAAAACACCTTGTCCATAAAAGACAGGTCAATGCTTTCAGTTACAGATATGGATTGAGATAAGATGTTTCTGTCCCCATAATTACCGATGGGTACTGACTGGTTGAAGATCTTGAGATCGGTAAACAAAACAGGTGGACGGTGCCTGTTGCCGGGAAAATCTTCTGGATTAAAACGGGTAATCCCATTGCTGCTACCAAGCAGGATCGCTCCGTTGGATAGTGCTGCCGCGCACAGGTAGGAAAATTGGTTGTTGGTATAACATCCAATGGAATTAGAAGCAATTCCATCCAGGATAAAGTAATTGATGAATATGCTGTTTTGCTTATTTCCAGCTTGGATGGAATCCTGAGAACCGTTCAGCTTAGACAAGCCATTGTTTGTCGCAAACCATAAGTTTTCCTGCTCATCTTCTAGGATCCTGAATATGATTTCATCATTGAGCCCGTCTTCCAACGTAAAAGATTCAAAACGTAGTTCATCGCCAGTTGTATAATTACTGATATTGATTTTATTGATGCCTTCATTAGTTGCAATCCACAAGTTCTCTTTTCCGTCAATGTGAACATCCCATAAGATGATGCTGTTCAGGCTATAAGGATCATTAATGTTGTAGCTGTAATAATGGGACGTCTCCAAATCCGGGTGGAATACAATAAGCCTGCCGGTGTTCC
Source organism: uncultured Bacteroides sp. (assembly GCA_964458155.1). Classification (GTDB taxonomy): domain Bacteria; phylum Bacteroidota; class Bacteroidia; order Bacteroidales. The sequence continues at coordinate 4,302 of CAYWGP010000020.1, read as the reverse complement.
CCGTAATCCAGAAGTTCCCTTGACTGTCTTCCCTGACCGAAGAGGCATACTGGATCTGTGACGAAGCTTCATTTCTTATCAGCTCCATGGCCTCGTAGTCCACCTGAAATAATCCCTGATCGATCAGCCACAGGCGATTCTTGCTATCCTCGAAGAAGAGTAAGGGAGGATTGAAAGGATTATCGTTATCCCGGACATGCTCTTTAAAATCAATGGTTACGAATCTGTTTGAGGAAACGCTTTTAAACAGTATTTCGCCTGCTTCGTTTTCACACCAGACATTTCCCCTTGAGTCACAGAAAATGTTGTTAATGAATTCACCCTCCAGATAGGAAGCGATTTCTTCCCGGGTAAGGTCCCATTTATTCACCCCACCAACTGTACTGATCCAGACTTCATTTCTGAGAGATTCGCTAATCCCGGTGATCCTGTTGCTGATCACCGAATTCTCCGTATGAGTATCTAAATGTTGGAAATTCTTGATATTATAATACCTCGCATGGTCGATGCCTCCTCCGTCATGACCCACCCAGAGAATCTCATGGTCGTTCAGATAGACACTGGAGATATAGTTATTGGATAAGCTGTATTTATCTGCGGGGTTATGGGTAGTTTGCTGAATCAGGTCATGATCTGAATCATAGAACAAAATCCCCGATTCAGAGGCGAACCATAGATTGTTGTCTGAATCTTCGAAGATATCTTTAACAAAGATATGCTGAAATCTGGGATGGAAGGTGCCGGAAATATGATGAAAGAAACCCAGTTGATTCTGATTGATATTGAACCAGATCCTTTTCTCAGAATCCCTGTATACAAATACATCGTGAATTTCTTCCTTTATTTCGAGGTTGTACAATTCCTTGATTTCCGAGCAACTGAACAGGACCTTATGAGTAAGCTCCGGCAGACTTATTTCCACAAGGCCAATCTCAGGATCAAAACCCACCAATTTGTCATTTTGATCGAGAAAATAGTTCTCTGCCTGAATCGAGAGTGGTTGAGGGATTTCATTCTCAGGATGAGGGATAGATTCAATCCTCCCCAGTGCTTCATTCAGCCCGTGGTATACTTCAAACTGTTTTGTGAGATCATTGTAAATGAATTTCTCCCAGAGTGTAATCAACAGGGTGTAGTTGTCATTACTGAGAAAATAGGCCTTCTCCAGGTCGTCAATCCCGTCAATCAAATCAAGCCTGAATATTACACGGAACTTCTCAGTTTTCAGATTGAACGCACTGATAATGGTGGGGTACGCGCTAGCTATAAACAATTCATCACCCTTAATACAGAGACTCTGTATTTCATCATTGGGAAGGGAAGTGGAATCCAGAGCATCATTCCTGAATACGGTATAATTCATACCATCGTATTTTGTCAACCCGTTTTCGGTGGCAAACCACATAAATCCATAAGGATCCTGGATGATGTCAAGAACCGTATTCTCTGATAATCCCTGTTCCGTACTGATATTGGTGAATTTCAAAACACGCTGCTGCGCATTCCCAGGGAGATGTAATGTGATACATGTCCAGATACAAAGAACTCTTAGGATCCAAACCTGATATATTCGGGTATACCATCCATATGTTCGAGAATCCTGCATGCTCCTGATTAATCAATTTACCCATTTAAATGTATGCAATTTTTTCCTCATGGATTTATTGTTACCATTCAGGTTCCCAGTGAATATTCTGTCCGGCAGTGGTTTCAATCTCCCAGGACTGATCCTTATATAAAACGGTGAGTTTCCCGGTTCGGTGAGCTTTTAAATGAAGCTTTTGGGGGACGCCATTATCCCAATTCATGTCTGCCGTCACGCCGCAGCGGGTTCCCACTCCTTTGATACTTCCCTGTGACCATTGCTCCGGCAGTGCCGGAAGCAGGATGAGCTTATCAACTGAGCTTTGCAGGATCATCTCTGTGACCACGGCCGGTAACCCTCCTGCGATGTCTACGTTAAAGATCTCACCAGGATCATGGTACGATGTCTGTGCCGGCGACCAGTAGGAATTGCAGAGCCAATCGACACATTCGAAAGCATGCTCCGTATCTCCGATATGGGCTGCTGCCAATCCCTTCTGGACGAGTCCGAATGCCATTTCTGCCCCCTGCTTTCCTCTTCTGTACTCCAGGCGCTTTTCAATGGCTGTTTTAGCAGCCTCGATCAGTTCAGGTTTGTTCTGGAATTCAGGATCCACTTCATAGAAGAGAGGATAGAGGTGTGAAGCGTGGCGGTGACTGTTGTCATTTTTTAATCCCGGCCAGATCCACTCCTTCAGGTCTCCTTCCTCATCGATTCCGTATTCAGGAAGTCCCTTTAAAACAGATGTCCACCCCTGTTCATCAAATTCCGCCAAATATCCTGAATAGTGCAGATACAGCAGGTTCCTGATCAACTGTTTCAGTGCGGCCACATCCATGGTGGCATTGATCACCACAGGATGATGCCCCAGCGGACCTATCTCAGGGGAATAGGAGGGGATGAAGTTGTACCCCCCGTCTTCGCCTTCCACCAGGATATACTTATAAAAAGCAGCGGCATCCAGCATAAAGGGGATGGCTTTCTCTCTAAGGAAACTGTCGTCCCCCGTATACTGCCAGTAGTCGAAGAGGAATTGCGAAGTCCATGCTCCTCCTGCATACCAGAACAGATGAGGATACGGTTTTGCATAATGATAGGTTTTCCCGTCGGAACTGGTTCGGGAAGGCACAAAGATACCGGGCGCATCATAAAGATCACGTGCATTGTCCCGAAAATCACTGTACATGGAAAACATATAATTAATATAGGCATCGGTAACCTCCCTGAAATTCGTATTCAAACCGCTCGCAATTGCAGAGGGAACGTTGCCATTCAATGTAAAATCGCCCGACCACGCCGGACGCCAGGTCCCTCCCCAAATTCCCTGAAGGGTAGGAGGCATCTCTCCGGTACTGCTTATCAGCAAGTACCGGGCTGCTTTACAGAGCTGATTCAGGTAGGAGGGATTCAGGTTCCCGAATGAGGAGGAGGCCTGCAGATCCTCGGCCAACGGGAAGGATTCACCGCCCCCGATATCCAGGCTGAACCGATGGAACATCTCACCATGGACAGCGCGATGTTCCGCTAACAGTTTTTTATAATCTGGAATTTCATATTCATGCAAAGCCGTTTTTGCTGGAAGTGGCATGTCGTAGGAAATCAGGATCCGGGAAAGTACGAATAGCTCGTCAGCATCCGTGATTAGTAACCAACCATCTGAAGCTTTCATGGTACCACCTGTAGGAATCACCCGACTTTCCACCAGATAGCCTTTCAGGGATCCGTCCCACTTCTTTTTGAATTCCGTGGTATAACTCAACCAGCCCGTCTCATCGACCTTTGTTCGTACATCCTCGATCAGTTTGTCCTCCATGAAGGCCTCGGCTTCATGATCCATCTCCTCATCGGTTTGCGGCAGGGTTGACAGCCTCATCCGTATATTAAGGTCAGAATCTGGTGCTGCCATATGCAGAGCGATCAATTGATCGGGTCGTGAGGTAAAAAGCCGTCTTTCGAAAAACCCTGATTTAGTTTCCCAGGCCGCGATGGTTTCCCCCGACTCGAAATCAACGCCTCGGGCATAATTGATAACTTTTTCCGGATTGAGGGTTTCGATCTCAAGCTGGCAGGCCGGTATCAGAGGATCGGTCCATATCAGTCCTTCTATCCCGACCTCATTACCCAGTTCAACAGCAAATTCTGCAGCCTTATCTCCTTTCCCGGCGATGACCCACTCCCGGATCTTCTCCATATGACTTGCCAGATCGGGTGCTTCCGTAGGGGGATATTCCGGCATAAATAGCTTTTCATGACTGAAGATGATCCTTTCCTTCGAGGGATCACCGGGAACAAGTGCTCCAAGGGTGCCATTCCCGCTTACAAGGGATTCTTCCCATTTCTTTGGTCCCAACAGAGATACAAAACCGTGCTCCGGAATTTCGATCAGCAACGTTTCACCTGTTTCGTTTGAGCATGCCGAGATACCAAACACAACAAAAACGATAATCAGTGCGAGTATGTGAAGATTTGTAAGGCGCTTTTTTTTCATTTTCTCCAATGTCTTTCTAATCATATGAAAATCAAGGTATAATTTCGCGCAATATATACGAAATCAATGTCATCCTGCCAGTTTTATAGGCCCTGTCTGCCTTTTCCTAAGATTTTCCTTGTTTTCTGGAAGAAATTACTCCCCCTAAGGCTGCTAATATCCTAAAATTGCAAGAATATCGCTATTGAAATCTTATTATCTGAACTCACTAAAACCATCTTTCACAATG
>CAYWGP010000019.1:0-7485 GCA_964458155.1 uncultured Bacteroides sp. | reverse complement strand
CATCTTGTAGGCTGTGGCAATAAATTCTCCACAGTCCCAGAAACTGGCTGTGGGTTCAATGGTAAGCAGGTAGACAATCAGTGAGACAAGAAATACGCCCCATCCGAGGATCAGATTATATCGACGGAAATTTTCCATGCATTCAGTGTGTGAGGATTAAAAAGTATGCAAATATATAATAATTATGTGTTTGAGTCCAGCCGGACAGCTATCCGGATACGTTAAAGATTCATAAGAAAACGCCATGGCATGTCCTTCCAGGGCTCCCCGGCAGACTCTACTCCAACCCTGGGACCAGTTGTATAAGCAGGTGTTGTTCCACTCTCTTCGATCCAGATTCGCCCCGAATTTACCAGGTCCTCCCCATAGAAGTCCCTGTCCACTCCCAGCAGGCGGGTAAGCCGGCCCGGTCCGCTCACCTCACGAAGCCCTCTGAACAGAACCGCCTGGGGCATACCCTCATGGCCGGTGACCACATTCATCATCCAGTACATGCCGTAAATCAGATACATATAAATATGTCCCCCCTCCCCGAACATTACCCTGGTCCTGGGAGTCATGCCCTTGCTTGCGTGACAGGCCAGATCCTCCCCTCCCCTGTAGGCTTCTGTTTCGGTAATCATATATTCTGACCGGGATCCATCTGCCCCAACCTTTACCAGGTGTTGCCCCAGCAGGCGGGGTGCCACTTCCAGTACATCCTGACAGTAAAAATCCCGTCCAAAACGCTTAGCCATCTTCTTTTCCGGATTTTTGGCGGAGCCACGGGAAATCGGGACCAAATAAAAACAGGGAATAAAACAGAGCTCCAAAAGCTGCCCCTGTAGCATTATTCAAAGTAGCGGCACTGAGCATGGAACCCAACAGAAGGATCAGAAATCCAGTGGCCAGAAAAGACCTCTGCCTGTGGGCGAGGAAGAGGGGGACCACCAGTGCCGCCAGGAAAATAAGCAGGCCCGGTATCCCGAAGGCAATTAGTTCGGTAAGATACTGGTTATGAGCATCACGTCGCTGTTTGTCCTCCAGGGGGGAATTCACTTCCTCATAATACTTCTTGAATTCCTGGAGCACATCCCCGGTACCAACCCCGAACAGCAGGTTTTCACGGGCAATGGACCATCCGGCCTGAAGGTAGAGATAACGTTGCACCACTGATTTATTGTTAGGTTGATATCCAATTTTATACCGGTAAAACTCCCAGAGTACCTCGTAAATACGTGGATAAAGTCTGAAACGATCCAGGAATATATGATTGGCCGTCCCCGTTTCAATGGCCCCGATCTCTGCCTCCGAAAGCTGCTTTATTCCTGCTGCATCCTTCCTTAGTCCCCGGGAGGTGAGAAAACGGATCAGGGTTACCCTGAGTGATCGATCATGGGAAATACGCTCGTGGTATCCTATGGTACTCAACGCGTTCCACTCACGCTCCAGCTCCTCTTCGCATACATAGAGCCATACGTAATGTCCGTTCTCCACTTCCTTTCTATGAGTCAGGTGTTCATATGAGTTCCCCTCTATGGTATATTCTTCCAGGTCGTCCAACACCACCTCATCGAAAGAATAGAACTTTTCCACTGCGTGACTGAAATAAAGAATGCTAAAAAGAGGGATCATGATTAAGGGTACCGCGACCATAAATCGCCAAGCCTGATCGCGGATTTCAAAAAGCCCCCGCAAGAGAAGAAAGAAGGCCAGCAATCCTGCCGCCACAATCCCTGTTAGGGATTTAAGCGCAACGAGGAACAGGGAAAACCAGATTAACACAAGCGCATGGTAAATGCGTTCAGCCTTCGACACCGAATTTCTGTCTATAAACAGGAAATAAACAGAGATTAGCAGGCCCAGCACAATCATCAATGAAAGGCTTGAATGGGATATGAACAGGCTCATATCACGGTAACCCTCGATCCCGCCGTGAAACCAGCCTGCCAGTTTTAGCATGGAGGCCATAGAAGCAACCAGGACAGCCACGGAGAAGAAGAGCAGGACCCAGTGTATCCGTGGCTTATTCAGAGGGGTGGATGTTGCAATTAACACGGGAAGACCCAGCAGGGGAAGGTTGAGCTTCAGAATTCTCAGACCATAGGACAGATCTTCAGACCAGAGCAATCCTGCCAGGTGCAAAAAGAAGAACAGCAGAAGGATCTGCAAGGCCCGGTTCGACACCACTTTTCCCCACTTCTCCGCAAACCTTCCTTCAAGCAACCAGTTAGTAGCTAAAATAAACTGAAACATGGAAGTGGTATAGGTGGAAAGAGGCAGACTGATGGCAATCAAAATAAGTGTATAGAAATACACCTGCTCATGAATCTGTTTCCGGGTTAGTTGCATAAGTGAACAGCGGTATCAATAAATATAACTGAAAGAGGCCTTTTCTATTGCACAGGAGCCGGGTTTTTCTGACATTTGCCAACTCCTGCATAAATTGCTCGCTTAGGCCCAATTGGAGGCGTCACTTTTTACAAACTGCGGTCGTTTGTATCTCCCTGATAATCAGCGCTCCCGGTTTTCAACAAATTTATTGTTGATATCTTCTTGTTTTAACGAAATTAATTGTATTTTTGCGATCCACAAATTTAGGCACAAAACTGATAAAAGTGAATACATTAAGTTACAAAACAGTATCGGCAAATAAAGAGACCGTTGAGAAGGAATGGTATGTTGTTGATGCCAAGGACGCAGTACTGGGACGTCTTGCTTCTGTAGTAGCAATGGTCCTCAGGGGAAAGCATAAGCCAAGTTTTACACCGCATGTTGACTGTGGCGATAAGGTGATTATAATAAATGCAGACAAGATTAAGCTTACCGGCAAAAAGATGACTGATAAGCAGTATGTTCGCCATTCCGGTTATCCGGGTGGACAGCGTTTTCAGACTCCCGAAGATCTTCTTTCAAAGAAGCCCACAGCTGTTGTGGAGAAGGCCGTTAAAGGAATGCTCCCAAAGAGCAGACTTGGATCTGAAATGTTCAGGAACCTGTTTGTGTATGCTGAAGCTACTCATCCACATGAGGCACAGCAACCTAAAGAACTTGACTTAAATAAAATTAAATAAGACCATGGAAGTTATCAATACGATAGGACGAAGGAAGGCTGCCATTGCCAGGGTATACGTGAGTGAAGGTAAAGGCCAGATTATCGTAAACGGCAGAGATTTCAAAGACTATTTTCCTGATAAACAACTTCATTACGTTGTTGAACAGCCTCTGAACCTTTTAGAGCTCAGGGATAACTACGATATTAAAGTGAATCTTGACGGCGGTGGAATGACCGGCCAGGCTGAAGCACTTCGCCTCGGTATCTCCAGAGCCCTGATCAAGATTAATCCTGATTACAAACCGGCCCTCAGGGCTGAAGGTTTTGTAACCCGTGATCCACGCGTTGTTGAACGTAAGAAACCCGGCCAGCCAAAAGCCAGAAAGAGGTTCCAGTTCAGTAAGCGTTAGAAATATTCTATTCTTAATCATTGCGAAACTGACAGGACTCCCTCATGGGGCTACCTGTTGGTTGACCAGCAAAAATTAAAAAAATGCCAAAAACAAGTTTTAAAGAATTACTGGATGCAGGTGTGCATTTCGGTCACCTGAAGCGTAAGTGGAATCCTGCAATGGCTCCTTATATATTTATGGAGAAGAACGGGATCCATATTATTGATCTCAACAAAACTGAAATTAAGTTGAATGAGGCTTCCAACGCTATGAAGCAGATTGCCAAGAGCGGGCGCAAGATCCTCTTCGTTGCAACAAAGAAGCAGGCGAAAGATATCGTTGCTGAAAAGGTAAAGACTATCAATATGCCTTACGTGACTGAGCGTTGGCCAGGTGGTATGCTTACCAACTTCCCCACTATCCGCAAAGCTGTTAAGAAGATGTCTGCCATTGATAAAATGGCCACCGACGGAACTTTTGAAAACCTTTCCAAGCGTGAAAGGCTCCAGATTGCACGTCAGCGTGCCAAGCTTGAGAAGAACCTTGGATCCATTGCCGATCTGACCCGTCTTCCCGCTGCCATGTTTATTGTTGACGTTCACAAGGAATACATTGCCGTTCGTGAAGCCAACAGGCTGAACATTCCCGTTTTTGCCATAGTCGACACCAACTCCGATCCACGCGATATCGATTTCCCGATTCCCGCCAACGACGATGCCTCCAAGTCAATTACTCTGATTATTAACTTTGTTACCGAAGCAATTGCTGAAGGGCTGAATGAAAGAAAGATGGAGAAGGAGAAGGAAGCTTCTGATACCAAGGCCAAAGCAGATAAGAAGCTTGATAAGAACAAAGAAAAGTTCGAGAAGCAAGAGGGCACACCAGAGCCTAAAGCTGAGCTTAAAGCTGAGCCTAAAGCCGAGAAAAAAGCTGTAAAAGTAGAGGTGAAAGAAGAAGTGCAACCGAAGGATCTGAAGCCGGAGGCGAAGAAGGAAGAGCCTAAAGCAGAAGCTAAAAAAGAGCCTAAAGAAGAGGTAAAAGAAGAGCCCAAGGCAGAAGTGAAAGAAGAGCCCAAGGCAGAAGTGAAGGAAGAGGCCAAGGCAGAAGTGAAAGCTGAAGCTAAAGAAGAGGTAAAAGAAAAGCCCAAGGCAGAAGTGAAAGCTGAAGAGAAGGTTGAAAAAAAGCCCGCTGCTGAAAAAGCTGAATAGTACGATTGATTTAACACATTAATAAACGCATTAAAGACAATATATAATGGCTGATATAAAAGCTGCAGATGTTGCAAAACTGAGGAAATCCACTGGTGCTGGTATGATGGACTGCAAAAAAGCCTTACAGGAAGCTGAAGGTGATTTTGACAAAGCTGTTGATCTTATCCGTCAAAAAGGGAAGGCTATCGCCGACAAGCGTGCCGGCCGCGAAGCCAGTGAAGGTTGTGTTCTGGCAAAAGTTGATGGCAACTATGGTGCCATAGTTTCCCTGAACTGTGAAACCGATTTCGTAGCTAAGAATGAGAAATTTGTAAAGTTCACCACTTCCATCCTGGATCTGGCCATCGCTGAAAAGCCTGCCGATCTGGAAGCCCTGAAAGCGCTGTCAATGAACGGTAAGGTACTGTTCGATGTGATCACCGAGGAATCCGGGACCATTGGAGAGAAGCTGGAACTGGCTTACTTCGGTTTCATCCAGGACGAAAAGGTCCAGCCTTATAACCATATTGGTAACAATCTGGCTACCATTGTTGGATTTAATAAAGCTGATGTACCTGAGCAGGTTGCCAAGGACGTTGCCATGCAGATTGCTGCCATGGCTCCCGTTGCTGTTGACGAAGCCGGTGTTTCCGCTGAGGTAATTGCCAAAGAGAAAGAGATTGGTCGTGCAAAAGCACTGGAAGAAGGCAAACCTGAGAACATTGTGGACCGCATAGCTGACGGCATGGTGAAGAAATACCTCAAGGAAAACACCCTGCTGAACCAGGAGTTCACAAAAGATAACAAGAAGACCGTTGCCCAGTATATCAAAGAGTCTGATAAAGACCTCGAGGTAACCGGGTTTATCAGGTTTTCTGTGAAGTAAGATAATATTTGTTACTTGTTTAAGGCTGTTCTGCGCGATGCGGGACAGCCTTTTTCTTTTTGGGCGCATCGGTGCTTAGGGGCCGATCCGGGAGTTGCCACCGTAGTTTCCTTCGATCCGGAAAATCGCAGCGCCGGCATCATTTTTTCCAATTCACCTGCCATTACCTTTAAAGGGCAGAAGATCTTTTATCAGGAAATGATGAAAAAGCTAATGAAATAGACATTTATTTGCTTTTTACTACTTTTAAGGAAAATGTACCCTTAATGACTTACAAAAGGATTTTGCTCAAGCTGAGCGGAGAGGCTCTGATGGCGAACCGGTCGCATGGAATAGACCCGGAAAGACTGAACGATTACATTGAAGAAATCATTGAAGTATCCCGCATGGGAATCCAGGTGGGGATAGTTATCGGGGGTGGAAATATCTTCCGGGGTATGTCAGGGGTCGAAGCCGGTTTTGACCGTGTAAAGGGAGATTATATGGGCATGCTGGCCACGGTTATCAACGGACTGGCCCTGCTATCGGCCTTTCAGTCAAAGGGGGCCAGATCCAGGCTCTTTACAGCCATCCGTATGGAACCTGTGGCAGAGTTTTATTACAAACCCAGGGTGATTGAGGCCCTGGAGCAGAATGAGATTGTGATTTTCTCGGGGGGGACCGGGAATCCCTACTTTACCACCGATACGGCAGCCACCCTCAGAGCGGTGGAAATAGAAGCCGATGTGGTCCTGAAAGGCACCCGGGTTGATGGTGTTTATACAAGCGATCCCGAAAAGGACCCGGATGCCATACGCTATGATGAACTCACTTTTACCGAAGCTCTGGACAAGGAGTTAAGGATCCTGGACCAGACCGCATTTACCATGTGTAAGGAAAATGATTTGCCCATTATCGTCTTCAATATGAACGAGAAGGGCAATTTGAAAAATCTTCTTTCAGGAAAAAAAGTTGGAACTTTAGTCAAAATTTAGATAAATTAGGCAGCGAACGAAAAATCAGAGATCATGAATGAAGAAGTCCAAATGGTCTATGAAATGGCCAAAGAACACATGGAGAAGGCTATTGAACATCTTGATAACGAACTGCTACGTATCAGGGCTGGCAAAGCCAATGTACATATACTGGATGGAGTTATGGTGGATTACTACGGTACTCCAACACCCCTTAACCAGGTGTCCAATATCAGTACTCCCGATGCTAAAACCATCATGATCCAGCCCTGGGAGAAATCCATGATCGATCCCCTTGAAAAAGCATTGATGAACTCCAATGTGGGCATTACTCCTTCAAACAATGGCGAAGTCATCCGCCTGATCATTCCCCAGCTTACTGAGGAACGGCGCCGGGATCTGGTAAAGCAGGTCAAAACTGAAGGGGAGAACGCACGTGTAAGCGTCAGAAACGCGCGTCGCGAAGCCAACGATGAGTATAAAAACATGCAGAAGGACGGCCTCTCAGAAGATGAGGCCAAAACGGCTGAAGATAATATTCAGAAGCTAACTGACGCCTTCAATGAGAAGATTGAGAAAATCGTAGAAGCCAAGGATCAGGATATCATGACCATCTAAAGCTCGAGTATCCTGAATACCTCCGAAAGATCGGGTGAAAGGATAATCTCGGTCCGGCGGTTCTTTCTTCTTGCTTCCGGTGTATCGGCCGGGTCCACCGGCAGAAATTCGCCCCTGCCAGCTACCGTTAAGCGCGTGGGATCGAGGTTTGAGCTTTCCAGCAGAATCCTAACGATGGAGGTAGCCCTCAAAACACTTAAATCCCAGTTATCTTTTATGGACGATCCCTTTCTGAATGGAACATCATCCGTATGCCCTTCAATCATGATGCTTATTTCAGGGTTCCTGGCAAGAACCTGAGACAGCTGTCTCAGTGCCTGAACACCATTGGGATCTACTACAGTACTTCCTGACTTAAATAGTAATTTTTCATCCATGGATACGTAAACCTTCCCGTTTTTACGTGTTACAG
>CAYWGP010000018.1:0-18777 GCA_964458155.1 uncultured Bacteroides sp. | reverse complement strand
GTGCGGACCCCCACAGATGAACGGCGCGGTATCCAACCTGCTCTATGATATGGGAGTACCGGATGAGATGATTGATTTTGACGACTTTGGGTAGTTATAACTCACCAGTTGCTATATCGCCGCTTAAAACCGAGCCTGCGAGCTCAGCGAAGCTAATCTTCGCAAGCGAATATTTGTAGGCGGCTCCAGAGCAACTGTATCGTTTAAGTAAGAGAATATAATGCTGATGAGGGAGTGTGCCGGATGCTACACTCCCTTTTCCTTTTCTCCCCGGTCATACTACACATCATGCGTTGTGAGACGCTGTGTTGTATATGACCGCTGTTTTGTATCTTGTGGTCTGAAAAGCAAGAAGCATGAAAAAGCCTGGCATACTACTCCTGATACAGGTGGGCATGATAAGTGCCTGTAACCCTGGCTTTCAGGGTGATTATCATTCCCTCCAGGGTTTTGCCCAGGGTACTACTTATCATATTACCTATCAGCATCCTACGGAGACTGATTTGCAGTATAATATAGATTCCATTTTAAGGAACTTCGATGCTTCCCTTTCTTCCTACGACAGCAGCAGTATTATCAGTGCCATAAACCGGAACGATCTGGGGGGTAAAACCGATTCTATGTTCAGGGTCGTATTCAGGGAGTCAAGAAGGGTGTACCAGGTAAGCGGGGGGGCTTTTGATATCAGCCTGGGTCCCATTATCAACGCCTGGGGCTTTGGCCCGGGGGAGCAACAGAATCTGGATAGTGCCAGGGTCGACAGCCTACTTCAATATGTCGGTATGGAAAAGGTCAGACTGGAGGGCGAAACGCTTATAAAGAGTCATCCGGGTGTTCAGCTGAATGTGAATGCTATTGCCCAGGGCTACGCTGTGGATGTGGTGGCAGCCTACCTTGAGGACCTGGGTTGCAGGAATTATATGGTTGAGATCGGGGGAGAGATCCGGACAAGCGGGATGAATGAGAAAGGCAATTTCTGGAGGATCGGGGTGGATCGTCCAGAGTTTGGAAACATGATTCCTGGTCAGCAATTGCAGGTAATAATCAGCATGCACAATCGCTCACTGGCCACCTCTGGCAACTACAGGAAGTTTTATGAGAAGGACGGGATGAAGATCACGCACTCCATTGATCCTGTAACAGGCTATCCGAAAGCTTCGAACCTGCTCAGTGTAACCATTCTTTGTGATGAGTGCATGACGGCTGATGCCTATGCCACCTCCTGCATGGTCATGGGACTGGAAAAGGCCAGGAAATTTGTGAAAGAACAAAAGGGAGTTGATGCCTACTTTATTTTTGGTGATGAATTCGGAGCCTACCAGGTCTGGTATACCGACGGAATGAAGAAATATATTGAATCGCCGCAATGAAGGATATCTTTTCCAAAAATCTGCTTTTCATACTGCTGAGTGTTTACATTTCATGTAATTCTGCAAATCCGGGATATACAGACCACCAGGCCCTGATTTATGATTCACTTGCCAACGAGGATGATGGCAACTGCAAATACCAGATTACGACTGTAAGCCCGGAGTGGTCTAAAGAGCTGGGTGACCAAATTGTGGAAAGCTCAGGGCTGATCTTCTGGGAAGGTGTTTTGTGGACCATGAACGATGATACAGACACCAGGCTGTTTCAGGTGGATACAGGCTCTGCAATGATCACGGATACCTATTTTGTGCAGGGGGTAGTTAATCATGATTGGGAAGAGATGGCACAGGATCTGGAATATATCTATGTCGGGGATTTCGGAAACAATGGAGGTGACAGAAAAGACCTGCATATTCTGCGAATTCAGAAGAAGAGCATGAGCTCCGATCAGCCCGTAATTGATACTATTTGGTTCAGTTATAGCGACCAACGGAACTTTGATTCAAACGGATTTAATCAAACGGATTTTGACTGTGAAGCTTTTATAATTGTTTCGGATCAGATTTATTTATTTACCAAGCAGTGGATGAGCATGAACACGACCCTTTATGAACTCTCTAAAAAACCAGGTGCCCATGTTGCTCAAAAAAGAGAAGTTTTCCCAATCGATGGATTGGTTACCGGAGCTACCTGCCTGGAAGAAGAGCGATTACTGGTACTTTGCGGTTATATCGGGTTCTTTCAGCCTTTTCTTTACCTCTTCTACGATTATGAAGGAGATGGTTTTTTCTCAGGAACCCATTTGCGGATAAATCTGAATTTGCCTTTGCACCAGGTGGAGTCGGTCTGTACCCTGGATGGAATACATTACTACATTACTAATGAACGCTATAAATTGGATTCCCGGGTCAATATTCCTCAGAAGCTTCATAAAGTTGACCTGAGTGAACACCTGGAAGCATATTTAGGTGCAAGACGGAATTTGATCAAGTAGTCCAAAACATACATAAACTTTTTGATGCTTTTGACATAACAATACAATATAGTGAGCTAAGGAATCCTTGATTAAGCGAAACAACTTGAGGGTTGGTCAAATACAGTTTTTTTTCCATATGTGTCATTCACGATATACTTATATTTGGTTAACATTTTCCTTGTGTAGACGTATAGTGTCGACGACTTTTTGGTTATGTATAGAAATAACGAAACCAAGGATCTTCTCATTGATTCAAGAGGAAAGCATATTCGATTGAAAACTAATATATTAAGCCAACTTGGTGAATGGGACCGAGGGGGCGGAGCTATAGCAATAAGAAACTTTTCCAACTTCAACCTATGAAAATATTTAACAGAAGTATCAGGTCAATAGCAGCTCATACTCAAGTTCATACATTGTTAATTATGCTTTTATTAAGCGGTTGTGTTACAACAAAGGATGCAACGTATCTTCAGGAATACTCTAAAAGCCCGTATAGTGGAGAATATGTTCCCCCTATAGATTACAGGATAAAGACCAACGATAATCTATATATCCAGGTGAAAAGCCTCGACCCCACCCTGTCCCTTATGTTTAATGCCATGGAAGATGGGGGTGCCATGAGGGGTGATGAAGCTTCAAATCAATTACTTTCATATGCCGTAGATGTGGAGGGCAATGTTGATCTTCCGTATGTGGGTAAGGTTTCAGTAACCGGAAAAACAATTTCAGAAGCTAAAGATGCCATTGGGATTGTGCTTGAGGACTACCTCAGAGACGCTTCACTTACAGTAAAGCTGGTCAATAGTTATGTTAGTGTCCTGGGAGAAGTCAGTGATCCGGGCATGTATGTTATTTATAAAGATAGACTGAATATCTACGAGGCATTGGCAATGGGAGGTGATGTAGCTGATTTTAGCGAACGTCATACAGTCTCTATTATCCGTGAGACCGAAGGAAAATCCATTGTAAAAGAATTTGATGTGACGGACAAGAAGATCATAGACTCGGAGTTTTACTACGTATTACCCGGTGATGTGCTGTATGTGAAACCTATGAAAGGCAGGTTCTTTGCAATAGATACTGCTCCATGGACATTTGCGTTGTCAACATTAACAGCTGCAATCTCCCTGTTCATCTTAATTCAGAATAATTATTTATTACGAATTCAATAGAATTAGCCCGGGCGCGAAACCTGGAAAGCATTCTATCTTTTGGAGAAACTGATTCAAATCCCAGTATAGTTGGAACAAAATTGAGACCTATGCATACAGATAACAAAAAAGACCACCTGGCATCCCGCCGGGAATTTTCCAGTTTAAATCCTATGAAGGTATTGACCTTAATGAGGAGACACTGGTATTATTACCTGGCTGCAATACTTATTACTATTGGGGGTGCCTATTTCTATTTGAAAAATAAAATCCCGATTTACAAGGTGGCCTCGAGTGTGTTAATTGGTGAGGGAGGGCAGAGACAACCGGGAGAAGATCTTCTTCAAGGAATTATGATCAGGCCGGGACTTCAGAATATTGAGAATCAAATAGAAATACTTTCATCATACCGCCTGACCAGGATGACTGTGGAGGATCTTCCTTTTGAAATTGATGTATTCAGGAAAGGTTTGTTCAGTACATTGTCTTATTTTCCAATGAGCCCGATAAAGATAGAAGCAGGGGAGGATGGGCTGCCATACGGTATTGAGTTTACTATGGAATACCACAATGAAGATGAGCTTCACCTCTTTACATCTTCAAGGAATACAATCGCATTAGATACTATTATCAGATTTGGACAAATAATTAAACTGGACCAGGGTTCATTTAATATACAGAAACAGCCGGAATTGAATGATATATATAGCTCGAGAAAGGAAATCTGCTTTAAGTTTTACACAAAAGAAGACCTGACAGATGAGTATTTAAGGCGGCTAAATGTGGAGCTGATTAACCCGGAGGGTGGTATCATGAGGCTTTCCCTGCGGGGGACGAACAGGATCAAAGACATTCTCTTTTTAAACAAACTTGCAGAGGTGTTTATCAGGGATAATCTGGATAAAAAGAATTCAGAAGCGGAACGTATCATTCAATTTATCGATGCGCAGCTGGTCGATGTATCAGAATCCCTGGAATTAACTGAACGTCAGTTACAGGATTTCCGTTCCAGGAACCAGATTATGGATGTATCGGTTCAAGCAGGGCAAATTGTGAGTCGTGCCCTGCAGTATGATAACGAGAAGGCGAGGCTTACATTAGAACGAGATTACTTTTATTATCTGGAGGAATATCTGAGCAAGGAGGAGAATACAGATAACCCGATTCTACCTGCCTCTATGGGTGTTTCTGATCCATTACTGTCAAATCTGATTCAGGAGCTTGCAGGCTTACAAACAGAATTTTACAACAGTGGCGTCGGATCTCGAAATCCAATGCAGTCGCAACTTGAATTACGGATACGAAATACTAAGAGAAATATTAATGAGGCGCTTTCGGGTATCAAGCTGGCAAATAAAATGGAATTGGATGAAAACCAGCGCCAGATTACAAATATTAACAGGGAGGCTCAGCGGCTTCCAGAAAAAGAGCAACAGTTACTGGGATTCCAGAGAAAGTTCAACCTGAATAATGTACTTTATACTTATTTGCTGCAAGAACGGGCAGAAGCAGGGATACAGAAAGCCTCTAATAAATCAGATCATGAGCTTGTCGATCAGGCCAGATTAATGGAACTTGTATCACCCTTACCTAGAAATGTTCTCCTGTTTGCATTTGTTTTAGCCCTTGGACTTCCCACACTTTTGTTGATTATCGGGGAGATGTTCCGTACTACAATTAAATCTGAAGAGGATCTGACGTTTGTAAATCACCTTCCTGTAGTGGCACAACTTCCTAACAGCAGGTTGAATTATAAAACGGTAGTATTGTCTGAGCCAAATTCACGAATCTCCGAAGCATTTCGAAGTTTACGTACTCGAATGGACTTCTTTGCCCGTGATATTAAAAGTCCGGTTGTGCTTTTAACCTCAGCCATGTCGGGGGAAGGGAAGACATTCTGTTCAATTAATCTTGCATCTGCCTATAGCCTGGCCGGTAAAAAGACCTTACTGGTGGGTTTCGATCTTAGACGACCCAATCTTGCAGAAATATTCAGTCTCCGCGATGTCAAGGGTCTTACCAGCTACCTGATTGGTCAGGCTAAACTGGATGAGGTTATTTATAAGACAGATTTTGAGAACCTGGACATCTTACCTTCCGGAGATATTCCTCCCAACCCTGGCGAGTTGGCAAGCAGTGAGAAGGCCCAGGATATATTTAAAGAATTAAAGGAGAAATACGATTATATCCTGGTTGACAGTCCACCGATAGGTATTGTTTCAGATATCCTGCCACTGGCATCGAAGGCCGATGTGGTGCTGATGGTAGTCAGACATGGTAGGACTAAAAAGTATGTATTGAGCTCAACCCTTAGGGAGATTGATAGTTATGGAATAAAAGGGATCAGTATGATTGTAAATGGAATTCTTGCCAGCGGGGATCGTTACAGTTATTCCTATAAATATAAGTATGAGTATAAGATTAAGGCTAAAACTAAAGCAAACTCGAAACCGCTGGTAACAGAAAAGGATGAATGATAAGAAGAAGATAATTATTGTCGCAGCAGCATTTCACCCTGTTCTGTCTCCAAGGTCTTTCAGGGCCATTGAGTTATCAAAAGAACTGGCAAGGAGGGGACATGAAGTCCTGGTTGTAACCAGGCACAGGGACTTTGACTATGAAACACTTGGTCGGGACTGGAAGATGGAAGTTGAAAGGATGAGTCCCTCCAGATTGCCAAAATTCGAAAATTATAGAAATAGGGTTTTCAGTCTTTTTTCCAGGATTGTCACCCGTATCCTGGTATTACTCTTTGAGTATCCAAATATAGAACTGATGTTCAAAGTAAACAGGGTTCTTAAAAAGAAGAGCGATTACGACATGCTCATCACTATTGCAGTTCCCTATCCTGTCCATTGGGGTGCAGCACTGGCCAGGAAAAAACGACACCGTATCGCCACAACCTGGGTTGCCGATTGCGGAGATCCCTATTTCAATACGCTTGATAGTTTCAAACGGCCGTTCTACTTCAGATATATTGACAGGTGGTATTGCAAAAAGCCAGATTACATATCGATTCCACACGAGGGTGCCAGGGAAGGATATCTGCCGGAAGTCCGCAATAAAATCAGGATCATACCTCAGGGATTCAACTTTAATCTGGAAGACACCCTGAAAGCTGATCCCGAGAACTCAGTCCCGACCTTTGCCTATGCCGGAGGGTTTATACCCGGATCCAGGGATCCGGGTCCCTTGTTTCAGTACCTGAGTAAGCTTGACATGTCTTTCAGATTCCTGCTGTTTACCAAACACGCTCATATGATCCAGAAGTACAACCCTTTTCGGAAGGGGGAACTTGAAATCTCAGATTATATTCCCAGGGAAAAATTGATGGAGATATTGAAGACTATGGATTTTGTAATTAACATAGATAACAATGCAGCAGTGTTTTCTCCCAGTAAATTAATTGATTACGCCATTACCGGGCGTCCAATACTGAATATCGATAAGAACTTCTCAGGAGAAGAACTTCTTGCCTTTCTGAAGGGAGATTATTCAAATAGAATGATTATTGAGGGGCTTGATAAGTATCACATATCCAATGTAGCAACCCGGTTTCTTGAGCTTAATGTGGGTGGATAATTCATATCGGGCCGAGTCGGGAGTAAGTAGTATACTTCAGCAGGCGTTTACTGATCGTAAGGGCTATCTCCTGCTATTCGTGTTATGGCCCTTTCTGGCATTGCTGTTTGCCATTCGGGATTATGGAAAGCGCGAATCCAAAGTGGTTGTGTACCTTTTTCTGATCTATTACGGCTTTACCTTTATTATTGGGTCGGAAGGTCTTGATTCAGCTGTATATGCTGCGAAACTTGTCGATTCAGCAGCACATCCCATGTCAGATATTCTTAAAGTTGTTGTGGGTCTCTACAGTACAGATTCCTCATTGGATGTTGTGATCCCATTTATCACCTTTAGTATATCACGTTTTACAGTCAGCCATGCATACTTGTTTGCTGCTTTCGCTGCTCTGTTTGGTTATTTTTACTTAAAAAGCATCGATCTGCTACATGCTCAATACATCGAGAATCCGAACAACAACGCATTGATCCACCTTGCCTTTTTTACTTTTATTATACCGATTTTCTTCATTAATGGAGTCAGAATGTGGACGGCCGCATGGATTTTCTTCTATTCAGCTTATCATGTAGTCGTAAACAGAGATTACAAATACATTCTTCTGGCTTTTTCAGCTTCATTGGTCCACTTCAGCTTCCTTTCGGCTTCAGTGATTTTGCTGGTCTATGCCATTGCCGGTAACCGAAATCTAATTTATGTGACCCTGGTTGTACTGTCCTTTATTTTGCCTGGATTACTGGGACCTTTCATTGTCAGATATGCACCCTTGCTTGGAGAAGGCATTCAGTCAAGCCTGGCCGGATACAGCAGTGAAGGTTTCATAGCTACCACACAGGAAATGCGTGAACAATCCACCTGGTTTATGAGGCTCAGTCAGGATTTTGTTATGTATTATTTATGTGCATCTGTTATCATTATCAGGTTGCTATGGGGCCAGATGGAACGGCCGTCCATTGAGAAGAACCTGTTCAGCTTCTGTTTGTTGTTTTTTGCATTCGTAAATTTTGGAAAGGTGATCCCCACCTTTGGGAACAGGTTTCAACTGGTTTTTTTCCTCTTCGCGACTTTATACTTATTTGTCTATTATATCAGGAGACCGGAAAAGAATATCAACTTACTGGTCTGGTTCGGATTGTTCCCCATGATCCTGTATGTAGTAATTGTTCTGAGACAGGGCGCGTATACAACAAGCGCCTGGTTGATTTCTCCATTTCTGGGTGCTCCTCTAATTGCAACTGATTTTTCCTTTTATGATCTCCTATTCAACTAAATTAAAGCAAAATTTACTCAGGCATGCAGCCTACCTGCCCGGCTGGCATACGAAGCGTAAGATAATTGTTTTTGAATCTGATGACTGGGGTTCCATCCGGACATCCGGAAAAGAAGAGTTAGAAGCCTTGTCTGAGAAGTATCCATTAAATTTTTCAGATCCTTATAATCGTCTGGATTCGATAGAGAGCAATGAGGATCTTGAAGCGCTGTTTGATGTATTATCAGGTGTTAAGGACTCCAATGCCAATCCAGCTGTACTAACTGCAAATACGGTAATGGCGAATCCGGATTTCAGGAAGATTGAAGAGTCCGGGTTTTCAGATTATTATTTTGAACCTTTTACAGAAACACTTAAAAGATATCCAAACAGAGACAGGGTCCGTGACCTGATCAGTCAGGGAATGCACGAAAAGGTATATCATCCTCAGCTCCATGGCCGGGAACACGTGAATATAAAACAATGGTTAGGTGGTCTTATCAGAGGCAATAAGGAACTTCTGGAAACCTTTCATTTTGGAATGTACGGTGTAAATTTATCAGATAGTAATACATTGCGAAATAACCTGATGGCCGCTTTTGATTTCGAGACAAAGGATGAGCTCGAGCAACAAAAGTCCATACTTGCTGAAGCGCAACAACTATTCAGGGCCGAGTTTGGATTTACTTCAGCATCCTTTATCGCGCCAAGCTATATCTGGCATCCGGACCTTCATCCGGACATGTACCAACTGGGAATTCGCTACCTTCAGGGCTTGTCTTTTCAAGGTATTCCAAATCCTGGCGGCCGGGATTTCAAAAAAGAAATACGGTATCTGGGCAAAAAGAGTAATGGTATTACTCACATAGTCAGAAATGCTTTCTTTGAGCCGGTACAAGATCGTTCCAATAATACGGTGAACCAGTGTCTGGAGCGAATTCGTGAGGTTTTCAGATACGGCCGGCCGGCAATAATTGGCACTCACAGAGTGAATTTCATTGGTTCGCTGGACGAATACAACCGGAAGGAAAATCTGAAAAAGCTAAAGACCCTGCTGGAAGCAATTTTGGAGAAGTGGCCGGAAGCTGAGTTTATGACAACGGACCAATTGGGAGATTTAATCACATGTCAATAGAACAAAAGAGAGAGATTTGCTTTCCTCATCCTCCAGGTTCCGGTGGACCCGGGACCTTCCAGTCCCATTTTGAGAAGTCACTTAAGGATGCCGGTTGGAATATATGCTATGCAGGCAGCTCCGAGTCTCCATCACTGATCTTCGTGGTTGGTGGAACAAGGAGGTTGTTTTGGCTCTGGAGGATGAAACAGAAGGGGATCCCCATTCTGCATCGTCTCGACGGGATAGCCTGGTTGCACAGGAAGCAATTTCCGGGACTCAGGTCTTTTCTGCTTTCAGAGATCAATAACCTTCTCTATAAGATTATCCATAACCGGCTCGCTGATCTGATCATCTATCAAAGCAATTTTGTTAAGGAATGGTGGAAAAGAAAAGGTCACTGGAGAGAGGATCGTTACAGGATCATATATAATGGAACGAATCTTAGTATTTTCAAACCACCCCCGAACATTAGCAAAAGCACGCGAGTCGTCTGTATTGAAGGTACAATCGATTACTCTCCCTTTGTTTCAAGGATGCTTAATGAAATGAGAGACCTGCTTCCTCCGGAGATATCATTTGAACTTTACGGAAATTTCAGAAACAGGGAACTAATTAAATCGATTCATCCGGATATTGATTATAAGGGTTTTATTACAAGGGGGGAAGTGCCAGCTGTGTTAAGAAATGGTGTTTATTTATCCCTGGATTTGCATCCGGCATGTCCAAATGGAGTCATAGAAGCATTGGCCAGCGGAGCTCCGGTAGTTGCTTTTGATACAGGTTCACTTAAAGAACTGGTTACTGAAGAGGCTGGTGAAATAGTCAATTACGGATCCGATCCCTGGAAGATTGGATATCCGGATGTAAGGGCACTGAGTGATTCAATCCTGAAGGTGGCAGCCGAATATGAGTCTTATTCGACTGCTGCAAGAAAACTGGCAGAAGAAAGATATAGCCTTGAGGACATGACCGAAGCTTATCTGCGGGCCATGGAAGATTTGACAGAAGGGAGGGCAGGATGAGGATAGTACATGTCGTATCACACTATAATTCAATGATGAAGTACCAGGAGTATTACCTGGCAAAAGAACAGGTCATTCAGGGACATGAGGTACATATAGTTACCTCCAACCGGAATTTCCCGTTTACCGATTATGAAAACACCGCTGCATCTATCTATGGCATGAGAATTCTTCCGACCGGCTCTTTTGATGAGGAAGGGATTCATATCCATCGATTGCCGGCTTTATTTGAGCACAGAGCGAGGGTTTTCCTGCGTAAACTTCACCCTACCATTGCGGGCATCGAGCCTGATGTGATCATTATTCATGGTATCGTGAATATTTCGGCCATCCTTTTGCTGATTAATAAGGTGAAGGCCAGGTATGTATTTGATGATCATATGCTTTATCAGCAGATCAGCAGGGCTCCTCTTTCAAAGCTCTTCTATTTTTGGTTCAGGTTGGTCTTCAGGAAAAAGATTCTAAGTACAGCAGAGAAGATTGTGGCAATATCAGAAGGATGTGTACCTACCATCAATGAAGTGTACGGAATTCCCCGGAAAAGGATCCAGATGATTTCTTTGGGGGCAGATGCACGAATGTTCCATTTTGATAAGAACCTGAGGGAGGTGCAGAGGAACAAGCTAAAGATCGGGAAGGAAGCCGTGGTTGTCCTGTTTACAGGAAAGATCATAGAAGGGAAGAAGCCGCATTTGATCACTGAGGCCTTAAATATGATCGAGATCGACAAGGAAATACATGTCCTGTTCGTAGGTAATTTCTCCAGTGGATATAAAGATCTTTTTATGAGTGAAGTAGCGAAATCGGCGCATCCTTATACCATTGTTCCCCATGTTGAAACCGAGGAACTTGTTGCCATGTATTGTGCTGCTGATCTGGCAGTTTATCCTGTTCAGGCTACCATCAGTACAGTGGAGGCATCTGCATGCGGACTCCCGATCATTTGCACGGATGAGATACCGGAAAGGTATAAGAACGGAAATGGGATAGGCATTGAACCGGGTAACCCGGAGCAATTAAAGTCGGCCCTGGAAGTTCTGTTGAAGGATGAAAAGAAAAGGAAGAAAATGGGTAAGCTGGGACGCAGGTATGTGGAGCAGGAATTGTCCTGGAGTATCGTTTCTCAGAGGTTTTTGGAATAAATATAATATATCCTGTTAATAATGAAGAGCATATTGCATACTATGAAAAAGCTTAGGGAGCAGCTCGTACTGAATGCGAAAAACATTCCTGGCTGGAAGACAAACCGTAAGATCGTAGTCATTGAGTGTGATGACTGGGGTGGAATCAGGATGCCATCAAAAGAGGTATATGATCTCTTGCGTTCCTCAGGCTTTCCATTAAAGGAGGATCGTTTCAACAAGTTTGATACACTGGCAAATAAAGATGATCTGGAGGCCCTGTTCCAGACTCTGGAAAGCATTTCCGACAGAAATGGACAACATCCTGTTGTGACGGCAATTACCAATGTGGCTAATCCGGATTTCAAGAAAATCAGGGAATCAGGTTTTCAGGACTATTATTATGAGAAGTTTACGGACACAATTTTGAATTATGGACTAGGTACAGAAGTCTTCGAAAAGTGGATCGAGGGAATGCAGAAAGGGATTTTTATACCCGAATTGCATGGGCGGGAGCATATAACCGTACTGCTTTGGCTAAAGTACCTCAGGGGAGGACACCCCGAACTCATTCAGGCATTTGACGCTGGTTTTGTCGCTCACGGCGTGGATGATGTGCCGCCGGGTGCCAGGAATTTCCGGCCCGAGTTTTTTTTCGACCATGAAGATCAAAAACCTTTTCTTATTGAATCCATAAAGGATGGAGTAGCATTGTTCCGTGAGATATTTGATTATACCCCAAGATTGTTTGTCCCCGGGAACGCAATCTTCCATAAGGATTTTGAGGACGCAGTGGCTGGCTCGGAGGTTCGCTTTCTTAATGTTAGTCACAGGACCCCCTATCCCGACGGGAAAGGGGGCCTTAAGTACCAGAAACACGTTTCCGGACAGAAAAACAGAAACGGACTCATCTATTATGTCCGTAACTGTGCATTTGAACCATCCGCAGACAGTTACCAGGGGATTGAACTTACCCTGAGACAGGTGGCAGCTGCATTCAGATGGGGCAAACCTGCTATTATCAGCACCCATAGAGTTAATTTTGTCGGGGCTATCTCACCCCAAAACCGCGAAAAGGGATTGAATGAATTGCAAAAGCTACTTCAGACGATTGTCAATCGGTGGCCCGATGTTGAATTCATGAATTCTGCCGATGCTTTGGGGATCCTTTCCGGATCGGATGCAGCGGATTAATGAGAAGGAAATTATTGTGGAGAAGAAAATAGTTTTTATCAATCAATGGACGAATCATTCGACCAAGGATATTATCAATGCATATGCGACGATGTATAATGATGTTGCATTGATCGCGGGGATTATAAGCAAGTCAGGAAGAACTTTGAATGATAAGGTTAAGGTGCGCAGAATAATGAAGTATCAAAAGCATTCGTCCATTACCAGGCTACTTTCCTGGATCATTGCATCTATCCAGATCATAATCCTGGTCAGAACGAAGTACAGGGGGTATCATCTTTTCCTGGTATCCAATCCTCCAACCACCGCTTTCCTTCCAAGATTCTGCAAAAATAGTTATTCAGTCCAGATACTGGATATTTACCCTGATACCCTGGTTGCAAGTAACTTCATATCTGAAAAATCCTGGTTGAACAGGCTGTGGGTGAAGCAAAACAGGAAATACTTCACAGGGGCGACAAATCTGTTTACAATTTCAAAGGGGATGGCAAAGACTATGTCGCAGTATTGTGATATTGAAAAAATCAAGGTAGTCTACCAGTGGCCACCATTTTTTAATGATGCTAAAATTGATAAAAGTGCAAATAAATTCATCTTATCTCATTCTTTATCAGGTAAGTTCATTGTCATGTACTCCGGGAATATTGGAGTAGGACATCATGTGGATATTCTGGTAGAAGTAGCCCAATTGCTCAAGGACAGGCCTGATATAGTATTTACAATCATTGGTGATGGATTCAACAAGTCTGTGGTTGAAAATAAGGTTAAAGAATATCAGCTCCAGAATTGCCTTGTCCTGCCCATGCAGGACACAGAACTATTTCAGCACTCTTCCCAGGCGGCTGATATTAGTGTTGTCTCGGTCTCCAGGGATCTGGCCTCATTAATGATCCCCAGCAAGACCTACAACATTATCAATAACCATATCCCGATTTTATGTATTACGGAGGGCGAATCAGAGTTGTCGGAACTGGTCACAAGCCGTAAAATTGGTGAATGCTTTTCACCTTTCCAGACAGAAAAGATAGCAGACTATATAGTAGCTCTGAAACAGGATGAGCACCGGGTCAAACAATTAAAGTCGAATCTTGCCTCATGTGCCAGAGAATTTTCCATTGATAATGCGCTTAAATACCTGGATAATTAATCAGCATACAACATCGGATAGTTTGCATACTGATTCATTAAATCGTTAAAATGCTTACAGAATTGTTTAACTAATAACTACAATCATATGAAGACATTAATTACAGGAGGAGCAGGGTTTATCGGATCAGCAGTAGTCCCATCTTTGAGCAGGGAGGGGCATGAAATATTCGTGTTGGACAATTTATCATTTGGCAGCAGGGATTTTATTGATGTTCCGGACAGTCATTTCTTTGTGGAGGATATCAGGGATGCTGAGGCGGTAGAAAAGGTAGTTGCTGAGATAAATCCACAGATCGTGGTGCATCTTGCTGCGATCCATTTCATCCCCTACTGCAACCAACATCCTTTCGAAGCCGCTGATACCAACATAAGGGGGACTATGAACATTTTAAGTGCCTGCAAGAAGCTGCCCGGATTACAAAAACTATTTTTCGCTTCTACTGCTGCAGTATACCCGATCTATGACGAAGCAGTTCAGGAAGAGCATGTCGTTTTGCCCCTGGATATTTATGGAATAAGCAAACTTACCGGGGAGCATCTTTGTCATGAGTTTTGGCTCCAAACAAACGTTGATACCATTGTTTGCAGGTTTTTTAATGCCTTTGGTCCTAACGAGACAAATCCTCACCTTATCCCGGAAATTGAAAAGCAGCTCAGGGAAGGATCACGCACCATTAACCTGGGTAATCTTACACCAAAACGAGATTTTATTCACACCTATGACATGGCTTCTGCGGTAAATAAATTACTCAAGCTTGAAAATTCAGGATATGATATCTTCAATCTTGGACGGGGCATCGAATACTCTGTGGTTGAAATTGTGGAAGCCTTTGAAAGGATACTGGGTGAGAAAATAACCATTAACGTGGATCCTGCAAGAGTTCGGAAAGTGGAACGGCAACATCTGCTGGCAGATGTATCCAAGCTGAAGAAAAAAACTGGCTGGATACCAGAATGGAGTATTGATGAGGGAATAAAAAACCTTGTCAGCAACTGGAAATAAACTAAACGCGCTAAATATTATGGAAAATAATAGATTAAGACTTGGGGTCCTTTTCAATTTTCAATCCAGCTGGATGGGGGGTATCATTTATGTTATAAATCTGGTGAAGGCCCTTAACTATCTGGAAGACAAAGACAAACCGGAGATATTTGTTTTTCATACTTCTGAATTAAATAAATTTCTCAAAGAGTTTGAGTACCCGTACATCACCTTTATAGAGACAGAATTTCCCTCGGTCATTAAGGGAAATCTTAACTCATGGTTATTCCGGAAGAATGTTTTTTACGACAGGCTTATTAATGAATACGCTCTGGATGTGCTGTATCCTGCCAGGAATTATCCCCTTAAGAATAGAACAAAGGCGAAATTGGTGGCATGGTATGCTGACCTTCAGCATAAATACTATCCGGAGTTTTTTACCAGGTTGACTTTAATTCACAGGAATATCCGCATTCAGCTGATGTTAAGAAATACAACCGATCTGGTCGTGTCAAGCGAGGCCGTCAAGAACGATTTTATAAATTTTTATAAACTTCGATCAGACCTTAAGATGCATGTATTTCATTTTGTATCTGTCATGGATGACATGCAGGATCTTGATATTGTGAATCTAAGAAAGAGGCATAAACTTCCGGAGTCTTACTTTATTGTATCAAACCAGTTCCATAAGCATAAAAACCATAAGGTATTGTTGAAAGCAATGTTAAACCTTAAGGAGAAGGGTAAAAAAATCCATATAGCAATGACCGGTCGTTTCCCGGATGCATCACACTCGCCATATATGCAGGAGTTACACACAATAATAGACGAACACCAGTTGGAATCTCAGATAAGTTTCCTGGGGATACTTCCCAGGGATGAACAATTATTTCTTATGAAACATGCTCAGGCTGTCCTGCAGCCGAGTTTATTTGAAGGATGGAGTACCGTTATCGAGGATGCAAAATCGCTTCAATTGCCTGTAGTAGCTGCCAGCCTTCCGGTGAATATTGAGCAATTGGGAAAAACGGCAGCCTATTTTGACCCACACGACGATAAAAGGCTGGCTGAAATCCTGTATGACTATCCTGAAAGGAATTTGGATGATATTTTCTATGCCCTGTATGATGAAAGGATCAGGGAGGCAGCTGAGATTTTTCTAAAAATTATCAGCCCATAAGCAGAAAAGCATAGTATGGTTTTAAAAAGGACTTTTGATATTGTTTTTTCATTTATAGGTCTGATATTGATTCTTCCGGTATTGGCTGTTGTATCCCTGATGATTTGGATTAAAATGTCAAAGCCGGTGCTTTTTAAACAAGAAAGGATAGGCAGGTACGGGATCCCTTTTACCATGTATAAGTTCAGAACCATGATCAAGAAACATCACAGTGGATCCATTTCGGTTCTGGGGGAGGATCGTATCACAAAGTTAGGAGCCTCGCTGAGGAGGCATAAAATTGATGAATTGCCTGAACTGTGGAATATTTTGAAAGGGGATATGAGTTTTGTGGGACCCCGGCCAGACGTACAGGAGTATCTGGATCGCCTGCAGGGAGAAGAGAAGTTAATCCTGAATTTGAGGCCTGGACTTACGGGTCCGGCCTCACTGAAGTACAAAAATGAAGAAAAATTGCTTTCAGGAGTGAAAGATCCAGTTGCTTACACCAATGAAGTGATCTGGCCTGATAAAGTTAAAATTAACCTTGAATACTATCACCATACAACATTTTTTAAAGATATGCGTATTATTCTTACAACGTTGTTTGGTTTTTGAATGAAGTATCAAGGAAATATACATATGAAGTTTTCAACCATGATTTTTGTTTTCCTATTAATTGCCTTCCAGATAGCATGTACGGAAATTGAGATGCCTGAGGGGGAGGTACCTGAAAAGGAGGTACCTGAAGAGGTGCCAGAGAATATCAGTGGCAACACGTTTTATGTAGCACCCGATGGAAAAGATTCTAATCCGGGAACCTTAGAACTTCCCTGGGCAACCTGGACAAGAGCCTTTACCGCAGCGAAAGCGGGTGATATAGTATATTTCCGGGGAGGCGTATACAAGGACCTGGGGACTCAGCGGATATCGGGTGGTAATCCCCCCAGCGGGACTGAGGAGCATCCAATACGCTTTTATAATTACCCGGGAGAAGAACCAATTCTGGACAATGGAGGACTAGTGCCAACAGGGGGTTGGAATACTGGACTTACAATCTCAAATGTTAAAAATGTACACTACAAAGGGCTGACGATCAGGAATTGTCACGAGCATACGTATAATGTGGATTTATATGGATTTAATTTTCATCAATGTGAAAACATTGTACTTGAAAACCTGACTGCCAGTAATAATGGAGGCCCGGGTTTCGGGATCTTCAGTTGCAAGAATGTCTATGTTTTGAACTGCGACGCTTTTAACAATATTGACACTTTCAATACCAGTGCGGGATCAGGGGGAACCGCAGATGGTTTCCAGATTTGGAATATTCCTAAAAATACGCAGGTATATATGGAGGGTTGCAGGGCATGGGGCAATTCTGATGATGGATATGATACCAATGCATCTGGATTAGTGGTTTTTGATCGTTGCTGGGCCATTGACAATGGTAGATTAGAAGGTAGCGCAGCAGGTTTTAAATGGGGATTAATGAATGAAGAGTCCACAGAGCTAAACAGGCATATTGTTAACTGTATTTCAGCATTCAACAGAGGCTCAGCTTACAATGAGAATAATCGATTAAAATACCTGACGAGCACTACTGCATACAACAACATCTCCTATGCCAATCAATATGGTTTTGTAAATTTCAGAGATTTTGTAGGAGGTGCGAAAGACGTCATTTATAAGAATAATCTTACCTTCAGGGATATTGCTGGTAACCTTTTCCTCAGACAGGTGCAACAAGGGCATAACAGTTGGAACCTCTCTGGCATTGTCGTTAGTGAGGATGACTTTGTTAGTTTGGATTCAACAGGTATAACCGGACCAAGGCAAGAGGATGGATCCTTACCGGAACTTGATTTCCTAAAATTAGTCGCAGGAAGTGATTTGATTGACGCTGGGGTGGATGTGGGAATACCCTTTTATGGGAGTTCTCCTGATATTGGTTTTTCTGAATTCAACGGTACATCTTCAAAGTAAATAGATGACTGTAGCGGGCGAAAACGCTTCGCTTTTATTTTCATTCTTTTCACATATTATGAGAAGTAGGGAACTAATTCTTTTTTAGCACCTTACGCTGGGATGTTGAAAAGCTTCCAACCCTACTATTTCAGGCCATTTATACGTGAAGATATTTAGTAATCTATAATCATCATGGCATTAAGAAGTTTTGTTATGTCTCGTAGTAATACAAGGCAGGCCTTATGGGTAGGGGTTAGTTCACTGAGCTCTTTCATGGTAGGTATTTTGTCTTCAGCCATATTCTCCAGGATTTTTGATAAGCAGGATTATGGTACCTATAAGCAAATTGTTTTTATATATACCATTCTTCTATCACTCTTTTCAG
Organism: uncultured Bacteroides sp.; assembly: GCA_964458155.1. Taxonomy (GTDB): domain Bacteria; phylum Bacteroidota; class Bacteroidia; order Bacteroidales. Next base: position 351 of record CAYWGP010000018.1, on the reverse strand, counting down.
CAGGTTTACCGAGAGTATATTCCTATTTCCTTCCGAAATTATCACTGGAGCAAGGGAAGCAATTGATGAACAAATTGACAAAACTATTCTTTCTGACGGGCCTGCTGTTTTCAGTTTTTCTGTACTTAAGCTCAGGGACAATAGCCAGCTTATTAAGAAATCCTGATCTTGAACATGCCTTAAAGCTATTTTCTGCTGTTCCCTTGCTCATGATGCCAACCATGGGGGTTGAGGGGGTGTATGCCGCCATTAGAAAAACCTACGTTCTGGCTATTTATACCACACTCACCCGCCTGGGAATGTTCGCCATTATAGTGCTACCAGTTCTGATTTGGAATGGCACCTATGAGG
>CAYWGP010000017.1:0-35077 GCA_964458155.1 uncultured Bacteroides sp. | reverse complement strand
TTCTTTGTAATTCTTGTCACCCTCCTTTATGCTTTCCCAGGCCTCCTTATAGCCCATATCTATTCCTGTACGGAATGTCTTGCTGCTGATCTTCACATCCTGCTGTGACCAGGCATGCGTATAGAAGACAATTAGGCAAATACCTGTAAACAACCATCTTTTAGCAGGTGAGCTCATATCAGCGATCGCATTCATTAATAAATCCACTGGCTTCTTCTGCTCCAAGCTCAATGGCCCTGTGCCAGTCTTCACATGCACCATCAAGATCACCAGTCAGCTCCCGGACCAATCCTCTGTTCAGGTAGAGTAGTGCCTCTCCGGGATGCTCCTGCAAAGTTTCATCCAGCAGACTCAGAGCAGGAATCAGCTGACCCTGTTCCGCCAGCAGAGAGGCTTTATTCAGCTTTGCTGAGGCCAGCTTATTACCGCTGGTGATGGCCGCATTAAAATCAAGCAAAGCCCCTTCCTTATCCTCTGTGAAATAGCGGGCATATCCCCTGTTGTTCAGAGCAATAACAAGCTCAGGATTTAATTCCAATGCCATTGAATAATCTTCAATAGCCCCATTATAGTCACCCATTAATATCTTCACAGATCCCCGGTTATTATATGCCAGGGCGAAGCCGGGGTCATGGCTTATGGTTTGCTGGTAATCGTAATAAGATCCCTGTAAATCTCCTATCCGCCTTTTAATGCCGGCGCGCTCATGATAGGCCAGGGCAAAATCTTCCTTCAGCTCAATGGCCAGGTCAAGGTCATCCATGGCCATCGCATCCATTCCATCCCTGATTTCTGTAAGTGCCCTGAAATAATAGGACCATGGTTCCTGGAAGCCTTTGGAAATTGCCTGATCGAAAAGTCTCCTGTCCTCTCCCGTAGTATCGCTCCCGTATAGTAAGTATCCCTCGTAGAAACAGGCCTCTCCTAAAGACGAGTCATAGTGAAGAGCCTTTTGAAGAGCACTCCGGGCCTCCTCCAGATCTCCCCATTCAATAAACATCTGTCCCAGGCGCAACCAGGCAGGTGCAAAGGTGCTGTCCATTTCGATGCAGGTGGTAAAGGAAATTGCGGCCTGCTCATAATCCCCTTGCTGAACATGGCTAATGCCTTCATTCAGAGTCTTATCCCTTATTCTTTTTTCGGAGAATGAGGGCTGACCATAAACTAGCTGACATATGATTAAACCAGCAATAACAAACAGCAGATTTCTTTTCATCTTCTTTGGTTACGGACAAATAAGCCGGAAAGTTTTATTTCTAAAAATAAATTAAATATTTTTAGTGATCTAAAGTAGTTTTCAACTTAAACTTTAGCCAAGGACATCATGATTACAGACTTGAACTATCTTAAGACCATGTCAGGAGGCGATTCCAGGTTTATCCGGGAAATGATCGATCTGTTCCGGGAGCAGATCGATGAATACAAAAGCATTATGCCCGAACTACTTCAAAATAAGGACTATGAAAGCCTGTCAAAGATCGCTCATAAGGCAAAATCATCCGTGGCAGTTATGGGAATGTCACAGGTTAGCGAACTTCTAAAAGAGCTTGAAATCATTACAAATGACGGGAAAGAAGTGGAGCGTTACGAGTCTATGATAAATCATTTCCTTGAGCAATGTGAACTGGCAATAACCGAGCTGGAAGACTCTTATTAACACCTCAACATATGTTGGAAACAAAAAGAATCGATGATATCCTGGTGGTGAGTCTGAAGGACTCTCCCCGCCTGAACGCCCTTATTGCTGAACCCGTGAAATCACATCTGCTGGATTTGTTCAATAAGCCCAATACCAATCTGATTTTTGATCTTCGGGGTATTACTTTCATCGATAGTTCGGGCTTTGGTGTTTTTCTTTCGGCAATGAAAGCTGCAAATAATCACTACGGACAGTTTAAGATTTGTAATGCAAATGCAGATGTAATGGAATTGTTTAAGCTACTTCAGCTGCATCATGTCTTTGAAATATATGATGAAGTGGATTCATGCCTTGAGAGCTTCAATCAATAAATTTCATTATTTTAGCCGAGCAATTTAAATTATAGGATATGCAACGACAGTTTATTTGGGTAATTATGGCGTTTCTGGCAGTTTCATGTAGCCAGAGCGTAAAAAAGGAGGGTGTTAACCCTGAAGCTCTTCAAAAAGAGGAAATAGTATCAGCCACCATCGTCGAATTGCTGGCGAATCCCGTTGATTATCAAGACAAAGAAGTGGCCGTCTCCGGTATGGTTACGCATGTTTGCAGGCACGGTGGTCAGAAGTGTTTCATCGTAGCTGATGATGGCGAAACCCAGATAAGGATTGTTCCGGGTGGAGATATTGATGAATTCAAGCTGGAACTGGAGGGTTCAACTGTTGCCTTTAAAGGAGTATTCAGAATTCTGAATATTGCGGAGGCTGAAGAACATGTGGAAGATCATGAATCCAAAGAGCACCATGTTGTGGAGCAGTCTCATAGCACTGCAGAGAAAGCCGAGTACTTCGTGGAAGCAGTGGAATTCAAAGAAGTTTCTCCCTAGAGTATATGAACTGGCGGAAGTGGAACCGGTGGATTCACCGGCAACTGGGATTCCTGTTTTTTGGAATGACCATTATTTACGGTATTTCAGGAATCGCATTGAACCATTCTGTAGCCCGGCACTGGAATCCTGGCATCATAACTAACTCTTCGAGCTACCAGTATCCTGAAACACTCCGAAAAGCTGATGTGGACAGGAGCACCATTGAAAAAATCCTGGAACTCACCGAAGAGAAAGAAAATTACAAGCAGTTTTATTTCCCCGACGAGGGCCATTTAATGATCTACCTGAAGGGTGGGCATATTTTGGTAAATATGGAAACGGGAGGAATGCAGCTTACGAAGGTTCGGAACCGACCCGTTTTTCGTGAGCTGAATTACCTTCACTACAACAAGCCCAAAAAACTCTGGACCTGGTTTTCTGACCTTTACGCATTCGGATTGATCCTGATTGCCATATCAGGTCTTTTTCTTATTAAAGGGAGAAAAGGTATTAGCGGACGGGGGGGAGTTTTAACCATTATCGGAATCCTGATCCCGCTAATACTGCTCGTAATTTACCTCTGGATGTAACTCCCTGTCATCTTTACTCGTATATGTAATGTTTTAGGATTAATTGATAATCCAGAAGTATTATGAGTGAAGAAATCCTGAAAGCTTTAATGCAGTTATTTGCCATTGTGTCCAGGCCAGGGAGTGATGCCTCTGAACGAAGACTGATGGTGGAATCGTTCCTGAACAGACAACTCAATCAGGAACTTGTAGCTGTTTACCTGGATGTCTTTGACGGCTTCTTTACGCAAGTTATGGAGGAGGACGCCCAGGTAAGCAAAAAGCAGCGGCTCTTATCAAGGCGATCGGTCAGGGTACTTAAGATATGCACAGTTATCAATGAGGAGCTTGCACAATCACAGAAGATTATTGTGTTGTTCCAGTTACTGGAATTTATTAAATCGGATAATCTCCAGGCAAGCAGCCAGGAGATGGAATTTATCTCAACTGTCTCTGATACCTTTAATATTCCGGATATAGATTTTGAACTCATCAGGGATTTTGTCCTTTCGAACGGATTTTTGGAAGACAAAATTGAATACCTGGTTGTTGATTGTAATCGTGATAAGAAACCCGGGAAGCATATTAAACATATCTACAGGGAAAAACTGGTTGGCCAGATACGTTTTATTCATATCGCCTCCACCAATTTATATTTTGTAAAGTACAGTGGTCAGGCAGAACTCTATATGAACGGACAACTGCTTGAACCTCATAAAACCTACCCTCTCAATACCGGTTCATCCCTCAGAAATCAGCAAATTGCACCTGTCTACTACAGCGATGTGGTATCGCTCTTTGTGAGAGATATGGTAAAATCCAGAATCGTATTTGAAGCCCGGAATATCTCTTACAGGTTCAAAACAGGGGATGTGGGTCTCAGCGATCTGAGTTTCTCAGAGCAATCTGGACGCCTGGTTGGGATCATGGGTGCCAGTGGCGCCGGTAAATCCACCCTTCTCAATGTTTTGAACGGGAGCTCTATTCCTTCTGATGGGAATGTACTGATCAATGATATTGATATTCATAGTGATGATCCCAGCATCGAGGGGATCATTGGCTTTGTCTCTCAGGATGACCTGCTTATCGAAGAACTAACTGTTTATCAGAATCTTTATTACAATGCCAAACTATGCTTCGAGGATTATTCCGAGGATCAGCTTATTGAAACAGTTCACCGGGTCCTGATAAACCTTGGTCTTTTCGAGATCAGGGATATCCAGGTTGGATCCCCCTTAAATAAAAAGATCAGTGGCGGACAAAGAAAGAGACTTAATATTGCACTGGAGCTTATACGTGAACCAGCTGTACTTTTCCTGGATGAACCCACATCGGGCCTGTCCAGCCGTGACAGTGAAAATATTCTGGACCTGCTAAAAGAACTAACCTTCAAAGGCAAACTGGTATTTGTGGTGATCCACCAGCCTTCCTCTGATATTTTTAAAATGTTTGACAGGCTGCTGATACTTGATACAGGCGGATACCTCATATATAACGGGAATCCCATCGATTCGATCATGTATTTTAAGTCCAGGGTACAGGCAGCCGACTGGAATGAAAGCGAATGTCCTACCTGTAGAAACGTGAATCCCGAGCAGGTTTTTAACATTGTGGAAACCAGTGTGCTGGATGAATTTGGGAAACTTACCCACACCCGGAGAATATCTCCAAAGGAGTGGAGCGAGCACTTCAGGGAACATCATAAAGAAGCCCAGATTAAGTCCGCTGTAAGGAAAGATCTGCCAGAAATCTCCTTCAGGGTTCCTGGCAAGCTAAAACAGTTTGGCGTTTTTATTAAGCGTGATATTCTAAAGAAACTAAGCGATACCCAATACCTGATTATCAATTTCCTTGAAGCTCCCTTACTGGCCTTCCTGCTTGCATTTATTGTGCGTTATTTTGATTCTGACGTTAGCAATGAATTCAAATATACCCTGCTGGAAAACAACAACCTGCCGGTCTATATTTTTATGTCGGTCATCGTGGCCATCTTTATGGGACTAACCGTAAGTGCCGAAGAGATTATAAAGGACCGGAAGATCCTGAAACGTGAAGCTTTTCTGAACCTGAGCTGGTCGGGATACCTGCTTTCCAAGGTGGCAGTCCAGTTTCTCTTATCTGCCATCCAGGCATTAAGCTTTGTGCTTATCGGTAACACAGTTATGGGAATACATGGCATGTACTTCGAATACTGGCTGGTACTCTTTTCATCCTGGGCCATGGCCAATATGATGGGGCTCCTGATCTCCGATAGTTTTAAGACGGTTGTTACCATTTATATTCTCATCCCCTTCCTGGTAATCCCACAAATTATCCTCAGTGGAATAATCGTCAAGTTTGAAAACCTTAATCCGCAGATCTCATCCCCCAAAAGAATTCCCTTTTATGGAGAAGTTATTACTGCACGCTGGGCTTACGAGGGGCTTGCCACCTATCAGTTTATAAACAACGATTACCAGAAAGTTTTCTATGATTGGGATAAGCTTAAAAGCAATTCAAGTCTGAAAGCCAACTTCCACCTTAAGGAGCTTTTGAACAAACTAAGCTATATTGAAAGAAACCTGGATAAGCCGGAAGCTGCAGAAACAATAGCATATAATCTTCTTACGATTCGAACAGAGATTAAGGACGAACTGGCGGAACGTTTGATCATGCATGAATACTACGAACAAACTCCCACTTACACCATGAAATACCTTGATCAACTTACCCCTGAGTCGATCAAGCCAGAAGTGCTGGATTATACAAGAGAGTATCTTCAAACCCTTAAAGATTTCTATTCACGAACATTCAAAGGGGCCGTGAATAAGATTAATGAAATTGTCCAATCATACAATCTGCAAGAACTGCAAGAGCTGGAAAGGAACAATGCCAACAAAACCCTTGAAGAGTTTGTAACCAACAATAAGACTTTCGATTATTACACTGAATACAAGGGTGATATGATTCAGAAGCGAGATCCTATCTACCTTGATCCCACCTTTAAATTCATCAAAGCTCATTTTTATGCTCCGCGTAAAATGATTGCCGGCAATTTCTTTCCAACGCTCTGGATAAATGTGATGGTGATATGGTTTATGACGATCATTCTTTATGTATTGCTCTATTTCAGGGTACTCAAAAAACTCCTGGATTCTATGGAGCACCTCACTCAAAAGAAACCCCACTAGTAAGTACATCTTCTCTGACAGCCAAAAAATTGGAGAGTGTCTCTAATCCCAAGCCTGGGAGTAGCGACGAATGGGTATACCTTACAAAAACAGAGGCTACCTCGTTGAGATAGCCTCCAGAAAAATTCAGTTGTATTGACGGGAGCCTGCTATTCTACAATTTCAATCATTTTGAAAGGAACTCTGATAATGGATTCATAATCTTCACCGGCCTCAAGCATATCCTCATCATCTTCCTCATAGTACCAGTTAATAATTACTTCGCTTTTACCCTTGTGTATGGCCTCAAGTTTCTTAAAAACATCAAGTATGCACTTTGAAGAACTGGTGTTAAAATACTCCAACTGCACATTTACCTGGGTAAGGTCCATCGGTGAACCACTGTACTGCTCAAGCCATTCTACAAGTGGCTTATAGAACTCAATGGAGTTCTCTGGTATTGATCTTCCTTTTATTTCGATGATACCTTCCTGGCCGTCAAATTTTACAGTTGGTGTCTTTGCTGTTCCATCTATCGAAAGCGCTTCCATATTATATCAATTAAGAGTTATAAGATTTATACAAAATCGATGAAAACATCGAGATTGAAAAAATAGTATACGTCGTCAAATTTCTCAAATGTGTATTCGAGTTGATTGCCTGTTTTGCGGGCAATATCAACAAGGCCCAGTCCACCACCACCCTTCTCCGAAAGCCTCTGATGATTCAGAATGAACTTGTACATATCCTTCAGTTCTTCCTTGCTCATGGTATTGATCTTGTCAATCTTGTTCCGAAGTACATCCACTTTATCACGACCAATGAAGTTGCCAGTGGAAATCTTATACCTGTCATCCTCACGGCTTACAACAAGAATTCCAAATTTGTCGTCGAAATCCTTCAACATTTCCTTAGGTAAAACTTCAATGTGATGATAAAGATTCTGAAGACTTTCAACCAGAACATTGTATACCTTCTTACGAATTTTCGAGCTTTCACTATACTCATCCATCCTGGTCTCAACAACTTCTAGTACATTGCTTATTAGCTCACTTGTGATACTCCCCTTGAAAGCCATTAGCACGTCTCCACCATTCAGTCTGGAGTAATACTCGTTGATATCAAAGCTCATTTAGGCTTCTTTTGATTGACAAGCTATTCACTTATTTGATCAGCAAATATAAAAAAAGTTTCGCTAACTAATATAGATAAAAAAACCCTCATCTAACAATGAAATCATTCAAAACCGCTATTTTTTTTGATTACCAGCTGATTGGGCTTTATGATCCTTTAAATTCCCCAGAAAGGTACGATAATTGACATAGGAACACTCCAATGAACCATTGTACAGTACCTTTTTACTGGATGGCTTAAGTCCAACCCTGCCCAATGCCTTCCTGCTTGAGGAAAGTATCCATGCCTCTGAACCCGGAAATTTATGCTTTAATGTACTTCCAATCATATTATAGAGCGCTTCAATATCATCGGGTTTCATGCGCTCACCATAGGGTGGATTCATGATCAATGTGATTCCTTCCTGGCCCTCAGAATCAGCAAAATTACCCTGTTCTACTGTTAGAATGTGCTGCAGGTCCATCTGTTTTACCTGTCGGCGTGTAAGTTCAACAGCTTCAGGATCCTGGTCCCGAGCAATAATAGGAACACTTACTTCTCTTTCATCAGCCAGCTTTTGAGCCACATGCTCCATCAGATCCCTGTCAAAATCTTTCCAGTTTTCAAAGCCATATTGATTTCTGAAGATCCCCGGAGGAATGTTGGCGGCAATTAATGCGGCTTCGATGGCAAGGGTCCCGGAACCACACATGGGATCAAGAAAAGGGGTGCTTCCATCCCAGCCCGAGATCATAATCATGCCAGCAGCCAGCACCTCATTGAGGGGTGCTTCGAAATATCCATGACCCGTCCTGTATCCACGCCTGTGCAGTGAACCTCCTGAACTATCCAGGGAGACGGTGACCCATTTGCCAGAGATATGTACATTAATAAGCAGATCGGGCTGTTCCCTTTTTACAGAGGGCCTTAGATTGGTAGTGTCCCTGAAGCGGTCCACGATGGCATCTTTAACCTTCTGGGCCACATATTGACTATTATTGAAATAAGGGGAGTGAACTACCGGATCAATGGCAAAGGTCATGCGGTTATCCAGGTACCTGGACCAGTCAAATCTTCTTATCTGTCGATACAAGTTATCGGAATCTGTCGCATCAAAGCGCAGGATGGGCAGCAAGACCCGCAACGCCAGCCTGGATGCCAGGTTTACCCTGTACATCAGGGCCATTCCACCGTAGAATGTTACACCCCTGTTCACAATTTCTGTGCGGCTTGCTCCGAGAGACTTCAATTCTTCGGCCAGCAAGGGTTCAAGACCCTTCAGTGTTTTGGCGTGAAATTTCTCCAGTCCTGTCATTCCATTGAATTATCAATTATCAACCTCTGCCAGTTTTTGATGCAGAAGGGAAGGATTTTCCAATATCTCCACGGCTTTGATATAAACTTCATCGCTGGAATTATATACCTCGTAAAAGTATTCCATTCCCCAGAGGTCCCTGGCCATAAAACTTTTAAATAGAACGGATATCTGGTTTTCAGATACAATCCAATCAGCTTCGTTGTATTCCAGGCCTTCCTCACCTGCAAAGGAAACAAGCTTGTCAAGTATTGCCTTCGAAGGCTTGTAGGCTGTGTTAAATGCTTTGAAATCCTGATATTTTTTCTGAAATTCTTTCCTGTTATCGTCCACATACTGGAGTACATAACGGTTTAAAATTCCCCTGCTGACTAAAGCCCTGTAGTATTCGGAATAGCTGGTTGTATCCAGGGGCACAAAGTAGTCAGGCATAATTCCTCCGCCGCCATAAACAGTCCGGTTTAATGTAAGTGTTTTGAACTTCTGCGATTCCGGGAATACGATGCTGTCGGCACTGGATAATTCCCCCTTATTATACCGGTAAATCTGATCCAGTGCATACTCCTCATAGCCGTTTTCATAGGATTTTTGAATCAGGCGGCCCGTAGGTGTATAATACCTGGCTACTGTGAGCCGTATCAAAGAACCATCGTTCAGCATAAAAGGTTGCTGAACCAGGCCTTTTCCAAAGGACCTTCTTCCAACAATCACACCCCGGTCCCAGTCCTGTATGGCTCCGGAGACAATCTCGCTGGCCGAAGCAGAACTTCCATCTATCATGACCACCAGATTCCCTGTTTCAAAGAGTCCGCTTCGCCTGGCATAGTAATTCCGGTCCGGCACTTTGGATCCTTCGGTACGGACAATCTCTTTATTTCCTGAAAGAAAATGATCGGAAAGTTCCACGGCTACAGGGAGCCACCCGCCACCATTTCCGGACAGGTCAAGGATCAGGTCAACCATGCCCTGCTCCTCTAAAGATTCCATTGCACGTACAAATTCGTCAATGCTTGTGTTTGAAAAACGAGCCAGCTTAACATAGCCGATTGTACTGTTTACCATATATGCCGCATCCAGGCTATTTACCGGAATCTTATCTCTTGTAATGGTGAAGTCCTGCAACTCACTGTTGTTCCGCCGCTTTACAGCAACATTCACTGAGCTTCCTTTCTCACCTTTTAGCAATCTCTGGACATCCCTTGTTGTGATCCCGATACCTGCCACATTATCGCCATCAACCTTAACAATACGGTCCCCGGCAAGAATTCCAACTCGCTCAGAAGGTCCTCCCGAAATGGCCCTTATAATATATATGGTATCCTCCAGAACATTAAAACTGACCCCTATGCCTTCAAACTCGCCTTCGAGCTGTTCATTCAGTTCTTCCAGATCTTCTTTGCTCAGGTAGGATGAATGGGGATCAAGTTCGTGCAGCATCTGCACAATTGTCTGTTCCACTAAATCGCTTTCATTAATGGAATCCACGTAGAAGTGGCTGACCTTTTCCATCACCTGGGCAAGCTTTAATGCCTCAACATTCCACTGCCCATATATTATCTGAGGTACTGCCAGAAAAAAAGCCAGTACCATATATCTGCTTACACGCCACATATCTCCTTTGTTTTTGTTCATACTAAGACTATTCCCATTCTATGGTAGCAGGTGGTTTTGAACTTATGTCGTAGACCACCCTGTTAATACCCCGCACTTTATTAATTATGTCATTGGATACTATACTCAGAACCTCATGAGGCAGGTGACCCCAATCGGCTGTCATTCCGTCTGTAGAGGTTACGGCTCTCAAAGCCACCACAAATTCATAGGTCCGTTCATCGCCCATAACACCTACCGACTGGACAGGGAGCAGGATAGCTCCGGCCTGCCAGATCCGGTCATAGAGTCCAAACCTGTGTAAGGCCTTTATATAGATGTCATCGGCCTCCTGCACCAGGCGTATCTTTTCCAGGGTAATCTCCCCAAGAATCCGGATTCCGAGTCCGGGTCCGGGAAAGGGGTGTCGCTTCAGGAAGGAGGAAGGTATTTCCAGTGCCTTCCCTACCCGCCTGACTTCATCCTTGAAAAGCAGCCTTAAAGGTTCGACCACTTTCAGATGCATCTTCTCAGGAAGGCCTCCAACATTGTGGTGCGATTTGATGGTCACAGAGGGACCATTCACAGAGACTGACTCAATCACATCAGGATAGATGGTTCCCTGGCCAAGCCAGTTCACATCTTTCAGTTTCTTTGCCTCCTGTTCGAAAACCTCAATAAAGTTCTTTCCAATGCTTTTCCTTTTTTCTTCCGGATCGGAAATCCCTTCAAGATCATCAATGAATTTATCTCTGGCATTAACTCCGATAACATTTAATCCCAGTTCTTTATAAGACTCAAGCACTTCGGGAAACTCATTTTTCCTGAGCAGCCCGTTGTCCACGAAAATACAGGTCAGATTTGATCCAACAGCCTTATGCAGGAGAATGGAAGCAACAGTGGAATCGACACCTCCGGACAGGCCCAGAACAACCTTATCATTCCCAAGCTTTCTTTTAAGTTCACTTACCGTACTTTCTATGAAAATCTCCGGAGTCCAGTCCATGGCACAACCACAGATATCATCAAGAAAATTATTAAGAATAGTCTTTCCCTCGGTGGTGTGATATACCTCCGGATGGAACTGTAAGCCATAAGTGGGCTCCGAGCTTGAAGCATAAGCACCAACTTCCACATCTCCGGTACTGGCAATTACCTTACAATTGGATGGAAGTGTATTTATAGTATCCCCATGCGACATCCAGACCTGTGTATTTAACTTTAGGTTTTTCAGCAATGGATTATCATAATCGATGAAGTTTAAACGGGCCCTGCCATACTCCCGGGAATTGGTTTGTTTCACTTCACCCCCGTAATAGTGAGAAAGATATTGGGCCCCGTAACATATCCCCAGCAGGGGATACCTGCCCTTAATTCCGCTAATATCAGGAATGGGAGCATGTTCATCCCTGATAGAAAAGGGACTGCCCGAGAGTATGACCCCCTTCACTGTTTCGTCTGGCTCAGGATAATGGCTGAATGGATGGATCTCACAATAGACATTATGTTCTCTCACCTTCCTGGCAATCAACTGTGTATACTGAGATCCAAAATCAAGGATCAAAATCTTTTCCTTCACCTGTTTACTGATTTTAATGCTACAATAGATGCAAAATTACTATTATTCTCCGGATAGCCGCTCCAGGGGTATGGAATAGATATCACCATCATTGACCCCCGTGGTGTTTTTAAAAACTTCCTTTGCTTCATTCTCAAGCAGGAGAGGCTCTTTGTACCTGCTGGAGAAGTGCCCGATCAGCAATTTCTTAACCCCGGCCAGTTGAGCCAGTTCAGCTGCTTCTGCGGCTGTGGAGTGCTGAGTCTGAGCTGCAAGCTTTTTATCCTTGTCTGCAAATGTGGCCTCATGAAACAGCAGGTCGACCCCCCTTACCCTTTCGGCCAGTTCGGGATTAAAACGTGTATCTGAAATGTAGGCATAGGATCGTTGATGAAAAGGAGGCAGTGTTAACTGAGCGTTGGGGATAATTTTTCCGGACTCAGTTGTAAAATCCTCCCCCCGCTTTACTTTAACAATATCGGCAATTCCCAGACCCAGTGCTTCTACTTGCTCCTTTCTTACATTTAAAGGCTTTTTCTTCTCCCTGAAGAGGTAGCCAAAGGCAGTAGTCCTGTGGGTAAGAGGGACGGCGCTGATGGTCAGTTTGTCATTTTCGAAAACGAATTCCTCGTCATCTGAGGGGACCTTGAATTCCAGTTCAAAGGGCAGAGGTCCGAAGAATTTAAAGTAAGAGTTTAAAAACTCTTCAAGAAGCTCTGGCCCGTAAAGATAAAGCGGAACCCTGCGTCCCATCATGCCCAGACTGGAAAGCAGTCCAAAAAGTCCAAATACATGGTCCCCGTGAAGGTGGCTTATAAGAATATGATGGATCCTCGACGGATTGATGCCATATTGTCTGAGACGGATCTGAGTTCCTTCTCCACAATCGATTAAAAAAAACCGCTCACCTGCATGAAGCAGATGAGCGGTAGGGAAACGTTCAGAGGTAGGCAGTGCGGCACTGCTACCCAATATGGTTAGTTCAAATGACACCCGGGACTCTTCTGTTAACCAGTCTCCTTAATAAGGGAGACTGCTTCGTCCAGGGAATTTGAAATATTCAACACAGTATCGAGCTGAGATATTGTAATCAGTCTTTCAACCGCATCGTTTAACCCGGTCAAAACAAAAGTACCATTGGCATTTTTGCACAAACGGTTGGCCACAAGTATAGCACTCAGTCCTGAAGAATCACAATACCTGCAGTTGCCCAGGTCAAGAACTATGTTCTTCTCTCCATTTCCTGATACAAGTACCAGTTCTGACTTTAAAGTCGGGGCAATGTGAGTATCAAGTTTCTCCTCCAAAACTTTGATTAATGTGTGGTTTTCAAATTTGTCAATCTTGAATTCCATAGCTAATGAAATTGTTTACAAAGGTTTTATTTTACTCTTCTTTGTCGCTTTCCTTCTTTTTTGCACTCTTCTGATTCTCTTCCATTTCAGACTTCAGAGCTGCAAGTTCGGAAATATCACCTAACGTGGTTTTCTCCAGGTTGGTTTTCAGTTTCCTGGTTGCTTTCCGTACTTCGGCGCCTTCGCTCTTCTTACCAGAACGATCAGAAGATTTCTGCTCATCTTCATGGATGCGACTATGAGACAAGATAATCTTTTTTGCTGACTTATTAAACTCAATTACCTTAAAATCTAATTTCTCATCCATTTTTACAGGACTTCCATCCTCTTTTACAAGGTGTTTTGGAGTAACAAAACCTTCAACACCATAGGGGAGTGCAATCACAGCACCCTTGTCCATGAGTTCGATAACGGTTCCTTCATGGATCGAGTCAACACCAAATACACTTTCAAAGACTTCCCAGGGATTCTCTTCCAATTGCTTGTGTCCAAGACTCAGGCGACGGTTATCCTTATCAATTTCAAGTACGACCACTTCAATATCAGCACCAATTGAAGTAAATTCGGCCGGATGCTTAATCTTCTTGGTCCAGCTCAGGTCAGAAATATGGATCAAACCATCCACGCCCTCTTCAATCTCTACGAAAACACCGAAGTTAGTGAAGTTGCGAACTTTAGCAGTATGCCTGCTTCCAACTCCGTACTTCTCATCAATCTTCTCCCATGGATCGGTCTTCAGTTGTTTCATGCCCAGGGACATTTTACGCTCCTCACGATCGAGGGTCAGAATCACTGCATCAACCTCATCACCAACTTTCATAAATTCCTGTGCGCTTCTAAGGTGCTGTGACCAGGACATTTCACTCACGTGAATCAGGCCCTCTACGCCTGCAGCAATCTCTACAAATGCTCCGTAATCGGCCATAACAACAACACGACCTTTCACCTGGTCTCCCACCTTCAGGGCTTCATCAAAAGAATCCCATGGATGCGGAGTAAGTTGTTTCAGACCAAGTGCAATCCTTTTCTTGTCATCATCAAAGTCAAGAATTACCACATTCAGTTTCTGGTCAAGCTCAACAATCTCTTCGGGATGATTTACACGTCCCCATGACAGGTCGGTGATGTGAATCAGTCCGTCTACACCTCCAAGGTCAATAAACACACCATAAGAAGTGATGTTCTTCACAGTTCCTTCCAGGACCTGACCCTTTTCCAGTTTAGCAATAATTTCTTTTTTCTGCTGCTCGAGTTCTTCTTCGATCAGTGCTTTATGCGATACAACGACGTTTTTAAATTCGTGGTTGATTTTTACCACCTTGAATTCCATGTTCTTGCCCACGTAAGCATCATAGTCCCTGATTGGTTTAACATCAATCTGAGAGCCGGGAAGGAAGGCCTCTATACCAAATACGTCTACAATCATACCACCCTTGGTGCGGCATTTGATGTATCCCTTGATCACCTCATCATCATCCAGTGCCTTATTGACACGGTCCCAGGAGCGCATGGACCTGGCTTTTTTGTGGGAGAGTACCAGTTGTCCTTTTTTGTCTTCCTGGCTGTCCACATAAACTTCAACTTTATCACCAACCTTCAGGTCGGGATCATAGCGAAATTCACTGAGTGAGATTATACCCTCGGACTTGTATCCAATATTAATGACTACTTCTCGCTTATTCATGGAGATCACAGTTCCGTCGATCACCTCATTTTCTGCGATGGTGGAAAGAGTATCTGAGTACATTTTTTCAAACGCGGCCTTATCTCCTGATACTTCCAGATCATCGGCTGCAAAATCATCCCAGTCAAATCCTTCGACACCCGTATCAGCAGGAGAGTCCGCCTTGGGTGCCCTTTTTGTGCTCTTTTTTGCTGAAGTGCTTACTTCTTCAGTTGCTGGCTCAGTTTTTTCTTCAGCGATTGGTTCAGTTACTTCTTCTGCAACTTCCTCAGCTTTAGACTCCTCGACTTGGTCAGAACTTAAGCTCTCTTCTTTGGGTTCATTGGCTGTCACCTCAACTTCGTTGGGATCTACCTTTTTACTTTCGTTAGACATTAGTTAATTCTCTTAAAATTAATAAGTTAGACATTATGATTATTTAAACAAGGCGCAAAGATAGCAAAATGCATGTAATTGCCCAAAAAATAAATGATCTAAACCCCTGAAAAACTATCAATTGTAAGCCTTTGGGACCCATGTTAAAAACTGAGAAGGCAATACGCTGAGGTATCCATTAAAAATTTAACTTTACATTTCAATTTGTTAAAACCCTTATAAATGAAGATTGCTGTTGTTGGAACCGGGTATGTTGGATTAGTTTCGGGAACCTGCTTTGCTGAGACTGGCATCACTGTAACCTGCGTGGATATTGATAAAAAGAAGATCGAAAACCTGAAACAGGGCATCATCCCCATCTATGAGCCGGGCCTGGAAAACATGGTCAGGAACAACGTGGAACAAGGCCGCCTTTTTTTCAGCACAAGCCTTGAAGAGAGCCTGATTGATTGTGAAGCTGTATTTATCGCCGTCGGAACTCCGCCAGACGAAGATGGTAGTGCCGACCTAAAATATGTTTTGGCCGTTGCGGATGAAATCGGCTCATATATGCAGAATTACCTGGTTATTGCCACCAAAAGCACGGTACCAATCAAGACGGCGGAAAAAGTAAGGCAGAGAATTAGCGATTCGCTGAAAAAGAGAGCCTCCAAGCTTGAGTTTGATGTGGCCTCCAACCCGGAATTTCTTAAGGAGGGTGCAGCCATCAATGATTTTCTGAAGCCCGACAGAATAGTAATAGGTACTGATTCAAAAAGAGCTGAGAAACTTATGAAGAGGCTCTATAAACCCTTTACTCTCAACGGACACCCCATTATTTTCATGGATATCACTTCGGCAGAGATGACCAAATATGCCGCAAACTCCATGCTCGCCACCAAAATCAGTTTTATGAACGATATTGCCAATTTATGTGAGGCGGTGGGAGCCGATGTTAATATGGTCCGAAAAGGAATTGGAAGCGATACCCGCATTGGACATAAATTTATCTATCCAGGTGCAGGGTATGGAGGAAGCTGCTTTCCAAAGGATGTGAAGGCTCTGATACGCACAGGAGATGAATACAATCGTTCACTGGAAATTTTAAAATCCGTGGAGCTTGTGAATGAAAAACAGAAAGTAGTCATACCTGCAAAAATCAAGGAGCATTTCGGCAAATCTCTGAAGGGAATAAAACTCGGTCTGTGGGGGCTTTCCTTCAAACCGCATACAGATGATATGCGGGAAGCACCCTCCCTTCGCATCATCGAGGAACTGACCAGGGAGGGTGTGCAGATCAAGGCTTATGATCCGGTTGCCATGGAAGAGGCAGAAAGAGTCCTTGGTGATAGAATTGAATTTTGCAAGGATAAATACGAAACCCTGATTGATGC
Source organism: uncultured Bacteroides sp. (assembly GCA_964458155.1). Classification (GTDB taxonomy): domain Bacteria; phylum Bacteroidota; class Bacteroidia; order Bacteroidales. The sequence goes on along the minus strand of CAYWGP010000017.1, from coordinate 18,492 downwards.
AGACGGACTTATTTTAGTTACGGAATGGCCCGAATTTCGTATTCTGAATTACAGTGTACTGGAAAAGCTGATGAGGGAAAAGGTAATTTTTGACGGACGCAATATTTATGATTCCGAGGAATTAAGAGAACATGGATTTTCCTACTACAGCATAGGGAAACAGGCTGTTAAACCTTGAAAAAATGAAGCGTATCCTTGTCACCGGTGGAGCAGGTTTTATAGGATCTCACCTTTGTGAGCGCTTGCTCGGGGAGGGGCATGAAATACTATGTCTGGATAACTTTTTAACGGGAACCAAAAGAAACATTGCCCACCTGCTTGCTTATCCCTATTTCGAACTGATCCGGCACGATGTTACTGCTCCTTACTATGTAGAGGTGGATGAAATTTACAATCTGGCCTGTCCGGCATCACCCGTTCATTACCAGCATAATCCTATCAAGACGGTAAAAACATCTGTGATGGGAGCCATTAATATGCTGGGGCTGGCCAAGCGGATCAAGGCCAAAGTATTGCTGGCTTCCTCCAGTGAGGTATACGGTGATCCCTCGGTACATCCCCAGGCCGAATCATACTGGGGGAATGTAAATCCCATCGGAATGCGCTCCTGCTATGACGAAGGCAAGCGCTGTGCCGAAACCCTGTTTTCCGATTACCATAAGCAAAACCAGGTGAGGATCAAGATAGTCAGGATCTTTAACACCTACGGTCCCAATATGCAGTATAACGATGGCAGGGTTGTTTCCAACTTTATTGTGCAGGCCCTTCAGGCACAGCCATTAACCATCTACGGGGATGGATCACAGATAAGAAGTTTCCAGTATGTGGACGACCTGCTTGAGGGTTTGATTCGGATGATGCAGACCGGTGACCAGGTTACAGGACCGGTGAATCTGGGTAATCCCGTGGAATTTACAATCCTTGAACTGGCACAAAAGATAATTGCGATGACAGGCTCCAAATCGGAGCTTAGCTTCCTTCCCCTGCCCCAGGATGACCCGGTCCGGCGACAGCCTGATATTGGCCTTGCAAAGAAGATCCTTGATGACTGGAGTCCCGGGGTAGAGCTGGAGGCCGGACTGGAAAAAACAATTGCGTATTTTGATCATCTGTTAAAAAGTTAATATGAAAGGTATTATTCTGGCCGGTGGCGCTGGCACTCGTCTTCATCCCATCACCAAATCTATTTCCAAACAGATCATCCCGGTTTATGACAAACCGATGATTTACTACCCCTTATCGGTGCTTATGCTGGCAGGAATCAGGGAGATTCTTATTATCTCCACCCCGCAAGATCTGCATCTGTACCAGACCCTGCTGGATGACGGGAGTCAGCTGGGAATTTCTCTGAGCTACGCTGTACAGCCATCACCGGATGGACTGGCACAGGCCTTCCTGATTGGAGAGGACTTTGTTGGCAGTGAGCCCGTCTGCCTGATCCTGGGCGACAATATATTTTATGGCCATGGTTTTGGAAGCACCCTGAGAGAGGCAGCAGCCCTGAAGGATGGTGCAATGGTCTTTGGTTATTACGTTACTGATCCGAAGCGCTACGGAGTGGTTGACTTCGATAGGAACGGCAAGGTATTGAGCCTGGAGGAGAAACCGGAACACCCCAAATCTAATTATGCAGTGACAGGTCTCTATTTTTATGGAAATGATGTGGTCCAAAAGGCCTCATCCCTGAAGCCTTCCAAACGGGGTGAACTGGAGATCACCGACCTGAATAAGCTTTACCTGGAGGAAGAGCGCTTAAAGGTCCGAATTATGGGAAGGGGCATGGCATGGCTGGATACCGGCACCCAGGAAAGCCTGCTTCAGGCGGCCAATTACATGCATACCATCGAGCAAAGACAGGGTTTGAAAATCTCCTGCATTGAGGAAATAGCCTACCAGATGAAGTTTATCAATAAAGCGCAATTGCTTGCCCTGGCAGAACAAATGCGAAACAGTGCTTATGGTCAGTACCTGTTCAACATTGCCGATGAAAAACTGCTGGCCTCCGATATTTAATATATATGATCCTAAAAGAGACAGGCATAGAAGGACTTCTGATTATCGAACCAAAGGTTTTTAAAGACCCAAGGGGATATTTTTATGAAAGTTATCACCATGAGAGGCTAAGCCAGCATGGCATAGAATACAGCTTTATCCAGGACAACCATAGTCGTTCAGGCTTTGGAGTTATTCGCGGCCTTCATTATCAGACAGAACCTCATGCACAGGCCAAACTGGTGCGGGTAACAGAAGGTTCCATTTTTGATGTGGCTGTGGATATCCGGCCTGGTTCACCTACCTACGGAAAGTGGTTCGGCATTGAGCTCAGTGCAGAAAATTTTCTTCAGTTGCTTATTCCAGGAGGCTTTGCGCATGGCCTGTCTGTTCTGTCTGAGCATGCAAGTGTATTCTATAAATGTGATCAGTATTATCATCCCGAATCCGAATCAGGGATACGTTTCGATGATCCCGATCTAAAGATAGACTGGAGGATCGGTCCGGAAAAGGCAATCATTTCTGAAAAAGACAGGGTCCTTCCCTATTTTAACCAACTTAAAACTTAACATAATGAGTCAGGTACTTGTATGCGGTGCGAATGGGCAGCTTGGAAGAGAAATAAAAAAAATGCGGAACAGGTTCAGGCAGATTTACACCTTTACGGATGTGGATGAACTGGATGCCACCGATCTGCCTGCACTTAAAGCATACCTCTCCGCTAATCCAGTGGATTTCATTATCAACTGTGCCGCCTATACAGATGTTGAAGGTGCAGAGAAGGAGCCGGAAGAGGCAACCAGACTAAACCGTGATATCCTGTTCAATTTCAAACAATGCATGGAAGATTTCCGGTCGGTAAGGATTATCCATATCTCAAGTGATTATGTATACAGGGGAGAGCAGCCGCGACCTATAAGGGAAGATGATCCCACCGCCCCCCTGGGAGTTTATGCCAGGACAAAACTTGAAGGAGAGAATGCCCTGAGGGGACATCCCCGGGCCCTTATCATACGTACTTCCTGGCTCTACAGTGTTTTCGGTAAGAATTTCGTGAAGAGCATGATCAATAAGATGGACCTGAAAAGTGATCTGAGGGTGGTATATGACCAGGTCGGGAGTCCTACTTACGCAGAGGATCTGGCAAAAGCAATTATGCAGATAATTTCAGATGTGGATTCCGATATGATACAGTTTGTTCCGGGAGTTTTCAATTACTCCAACAGCGGGGTTTGCAGCTGGTACGACATTACCATGGAAATTTGCAGGCTGATTGGTTGCAGAGCCAAGGTCATCCCCATTGAAAGCAATCAGTATCCGGGCGCAGTAAAACGTCCTGCATACAGCGTATTGAATAAATCCAGAATTCAGGAAGTTTACGGGGTTGAGGTACCTTACTGGAGAAACAGCCTGGAAAGATGTATTCATGATCTGATATAAATAATTAAATTATACCCCATGGAAAATAATATACTTAGTGAGGTCAGACTGAAGGCGGAAGAATGGCTCAACAGCCCCATCGACGAGGCTTCCAAAGCTTCCATTCGCTCTATGCTGGAAAACAATGAGACAGAATTAATCGAAAGTTTCTACCGCAATCTGGAGTTTGGAACGGGCGGACTTCGCGGGATCATGGGTGTGGGTACCAACCGCATGAATATCTATACCGTTGGAATGGCCACACAGGGCCTGTGCAATTATCTCCTGGATCAGTTCAGTGACCGCAAAGAGATCAGTGTGGCAATAGCCCACGATTGCCGGAACAACAGTGCGCTGTTCGCAGAGATCACGGCCCAGATCTGCATAGCCAATGGCTTCAAAGCTTACCTTTTTGATGGACTCCGCCCCACGCCGGAGCTTAGTTTCGCCATCAGACAGCTGGGTTGTCAGAGCGGTGTGGTTATCACTGCTTCACATAATCCCAAGGAATATAATGGTTATAAAGCCTACTGGGAAGATGGAGCCCAGATCATCAATCCCCATGATATCAACATCATTAATGAGGTTCAGAAGATAAAATCCATCGGAGATGTGAAATTTGATGGGGATAAGAATAAAATCATCACTCTCGGTGAGGAAATGGATGCTCTTTACATTGATGAAGTAGTAAAGCAATCCATCAATCCGGAGCTGATTGCCAAGCACCCGGATATAAAAATAGTCTATACTCCCATCCATGGAACCGGAGTAGAACTGGTACCAAGGGCCCTGAAGCAAATGGGATTCACAAATATTTATAATGTTCCTGAGCAGGATGTGGTAGATGGAGATTTCCCCACGGTGGTATCCCCAAACCCTGAAGAGTCTGCAGCCCTGGACATGGCCCTTAAAAAAGCCGATGAAGTGGGTGCAGACCTGGTGATGGCCAGTGATCCTGATGCCGACCGTGTGGGGATCGCCATACGGGACGACAGCGGAAAACTGATTCTGGTCAACGGTCACCAGACTGCCTCGCTCCTGTCCTACTATTTGCTATCACAATGGTCAGAACGAGGAAAGCTCAGCGGTAAAGAATATATTGTAAAAACCATTGTTACCACCGAATTGATTGCCGAAATGGCCAGGTATTATGAAGTACCTTACTGGGACGTACTTACTGGTTTCAAATTCATAGCCGACATCATCCGAAAGAATGAAGATAGCATGACCTTCATCGGAGGAGGTGAAGAGAGTTATGGATTTATGATCGGTGATTTTGTAAGAGATAAAGATGCCGTTGCTTCTTGTTGCATTCTGGCTGAAATGGCTGCCTGGGCAAAAAGCCGCGGTCAGAGTATGTACGACATCCTTCTGGAGATGTACCAGAGTTTCTCTCTTTACCAGGAATCCCTGATCAATGTGGTAAGAAAAGGGAAAACCGGGGCAGAAGAGATTGAGCAGATGATGGCAGATTTCAGGAAGAATCCTCCCAAGAAGCTGGATGGATCGCCGGTTGTTACCATCCGTGACTACCAGGAACAGATCAGCACAGATTGTCTGAGTGGCGTGAAAACAGCCCTGGACCTGCCAATATCAAATGTACTCCAGTTCTTACTCGAAGATGGCAGCAAGATATCCGTCAGGCCTTCAGGAACCGAGCCCAAGATTAAGTTCTACTTCAGTGTAAAAGACAGGCTGGAGAAGAAGGAGGACTATAAGAAGGCAAAAGGGAAACTGGATGAGAAAATCCTGAATATACAGCGGGAATTAAAGTTAAACTAAAGTAAAACTGAGCCTATGAAATCATATCGCAAAGAACTGTGGTTCGAAATTAAACAGCGAAGAGAGTTGATTAACATAACACCCCAGGTGGAAGAATGCCTGCGGGAAAGCGGTGTTCAGGAAGGACTTGTACTGGTCAATGCCATGCATATCACCTCCTCCGTATTCATCAATGATGATGAATCAGGCCTGCACCATGATTTCGAAGTATGGCTGGAAAGACTGGCACCTGAGAAACCCCACAGCCAGTATAAACACAATGGTTTTGAAGATAATGCCGATGCCCACCTCAAGCGAACGGTGATGGGCCGTGAAGTGGTGGTGGCCGTCACCGGTGGACGCCTGGATTTTGGTCCCTGGGAACAGATATTCTACGGAGAGTTTGACGGAAAGCGACGCAAGCGCGCCCTGGTGAAGATCATCGGGGAGTAAGTTACATCCTCACCCCAATTACCAGTATATCATCCGTTTGAGCATTACTTCCCATCCAGCTGCAAAGGGTCTTATTCATTTGCTCTTTCTGATCAGGCATGGGGAGGTCCTGAATATCCAGAAGAAGGGTTTTGAATCTTTTACTCATATAGCGTTTATTCTCCTTACCTCCCTTTTGATCCATAAATCCGTCTGAGAATACGTAAAATGCATCGCCTTCTTCCAGTGCTATATCATGATTGGTAAACGTCCTGTCCTTGCCCTGATAGTAGCCCAGGGGCATACGGTCTGCCTTAAATTCTTCCAATTCAGCTTCTCCATTATTATCCCGGATAAGATATAATGAATTATTTGCTCCCGAAAATTGCATCACTTTGCTCTTCATATTCAGCACACATAAAGCCATATCAATACCATCTTTTGCTTCATCGCGTCCACCGTGTTGCCTGAGGGAATTCTTAATCTGCCTTCTTAGTTCATTTAGCACCTGGTTGGCCTGGGTGATCTCCCTTCTTTGCACTATTTCAGTTAAATAACTGATCCCTAGCATGCTCATAAAGGCACCCGGCACCCCATGTCCGGTGCAATCGGCTGCCACCAGGACCACATATTGCTTCACCTGCTTGATCCAGTAGAAATCACCGCTTACAATGTCCCTGGGTCTATACAGGATAAAATTCTCGTTAATAAGCTCATTGATGTAGGATTCAGGTGGCAGCATGGCAGATTGGATCCTCTCTGCATAAGAGATGCTGTCAGTTAACGCAAGATTATGCATATTGATGGCCTCATTCAGGACCTTCAGTTCTTCATTTGCTTCCCTGATCTGCTCATTTTGCTCCACGATCTTTTTATTGTCCCGCTTCTTCTGGATAAAAGCATAGATAACGATTGTGATGATTAAAATGACTGCAAGAAATCCTGCTCCCAGGGCATTTCTGTAGGTTTTTTGCTGTTTGATTGTTGCATCCTTTGCTATTAATTGTGACTCCTGCAATTCTATCTGCTGCTCTTTCTTCTCTGTTTCATATTTGGTTTCAATCTCCAGGATGGCATTTGTTTTCTCCTCTTTGAACATGCTGTCTTTCGTAGCAATATAAAGCTCTGCAAACTCCATTGCTTTCTTATAATTATCCTGATTCTGGTAAGCATACTTTAAGGCTTCTGCAGAAGCATTTTCCATGCTGAAGGACTTCATTTCTCTGGCAAGCTCCAGGGCTTTGTGACCATGATCAATAGCCCTGTTCGTATAAGTGATTCTTTTGGGATCAGACAATTCAGCAGCATAGGCAAGCCTGCTATTTAAGCTTGACACATTGACATAAGCAGCAGCCAATCCTTCTTTATAGCCCATTTCCTGATACAGTTCAATTGAATATAGGGAATACTCCACCGCTTTATCTAATTGGCCCAGATTCCTGTAGATCTCACTCATATTGCCATAGCAGATGGATATGCCCTGGGTATTGTCAATCTCTTTATGAATTTCCAGTGCTTTTTCGTGGTATTCAAGGGATTTTTCAAAATCTCCCTGGTTGAAAGAATTAATACCCAGATTCACATTACAGATGGCGATGCCATAGGTATAGCCTATTTCTGAATAAAGCGCCAGCGCTTTTTCGAAAACTTCACTGGACTTTTCGATGGAGCCCTGAGATAAATGCACACTGCCTATGTTGTTGTAGGTCCTGGCCATCTGCCTCTTCTGACCAAGCTCCTCAGCAATTTCCAGGGCCATGTAGAAATATTCTATGGCTTCTGCATAGTCCCCTTTAAGCTTATATACATAACCTATATTGTTATAGCAGGTTGCGGTCTTGTCTTTATCACCAATTTCTTCCAGCATGGTTCGGGCTTTTGCTAAATAAACCAGTGCCGAGTCGTACTCTCCTGTTATCTGATGAACCGTTCCTATGGCTCTTAAACTCTCAGCTTCCCCAAGCGGATCATCAATGTCTTTAGCTATCTCCAGAGCTATGTGATAATAAATAGATGCCGTATCGGGATGTGATCTATAGTAGATATCGCCAAGTTCAGACAGGATCCTTATCTGGCTTGTATCTTGTTTCACCGGATCAATCAGCTGTAAGAGCGAATCAACTTCAGATGGATCCTGAGCTGAAGCTATGATACAAATAAGCAGGCTTGAAATAATAGAAGTGATCAGCTTACTGAATAACCTATAGAATGAATTCTTCATGAGGTAGTACATTATAAGCCAAGATTTTATATTGACTCATAAGTTACAAAATTGACTTTGTAATAGCTAATATGAGTATTAGATTACCTGGGTGTAAACTGCCTGGCAAAGTTCACCAGGTAAAGTTTTTCGGAAGCCCTTGTAAATGCGGTATATAACCAGCGCAGATAATCCAGGGATAGCATTTCTTCGGTAAAGTAGCCCTGATCCAGAAAGACCGATTTCCACTGTCCGCCCTGGGCCTTGTGACAGGTCACGGCATAGGCAAACTTCACCTGTAAAGCGTTGAAATAAGGATCCGTGGATATCTTTTCTGCCACTTTCCTCTTACTGCTTTCCTCCGGATAATCCTCTGCCACAGATAGGTAAAGCGTTTTCTGCTGATCGTAGTTCAGCGACGGAGCTTCCAGGTCAATCACATCCAGGAGTACTTTCACATCCATTCCTATATCCTGGTAATCGGGCAGGGTCACCAGAATATTGGCAAAGCGATGCCCATGAACCTCCTCGGTGGAAAGTACCTTTACTACCCTGATAATATCGCCATTGGCGATAAAATCAATGCGATTGTCGCCATCTTTCCAGAAATAGTTGTTTTTTACCACCATCAGAAGATCCCCGGGAGATACCTGTTCTTCCCGCCATAAGATCTGGCTCCTGATGCCCGCATTGAACTTATTGGCCCTTTTATTGGAGCGTGTCACCACAATGGTATCGGAGGTACCGTAACGGTCATAGCTGGAAGAGATGGTTTCCAGAAGTTCGGCTCCAGTGATCATGGTAATATCGGGGAAAGCATCAAAATTAAAGCGTGGATAATCCTCCAGGCCATCGGTAATCAGATTCCGGATAGAGGTGGCATTGTGCAATATGCCTGAATCCTCTGCCTGCCTCACCACATCGGTCAGTTCAATCTCCCTGACCCTGTATCCAAAACTTTCCAGGCGCTCAGGGCTCAGGGCCGGACTCATGTCCAGTCCTACCGGTGGGAGTTGTGCTGTATCACCCACCAGTACCAGTCTGCACTGCGATCCCGCCTCCACATAATCCACCAGGTCACGAAGCAGATCGCCCGATCCAAAAAATGCATCCGGTGAACGATCCCCAATCATGGAAGCTTCATCCACGATGAAACAGGTGTTCTTATGAAGGTTTCTGTCCAGCACAAAATCGCCCAATCCATCTCTGCCAGACTTCTGCCTGTATATCTTTTTATGAATGGTCCATGCAGGGTGACCCGAATATGCAGTGAGTACTTTTGCTGCTCTTCCCGTGGGAGCCAGAAGAACACTCTTTTGTTTTAAGGAGTTCAATGTCTTTACCAGGCTTTTCAACAGAGTGGTTTTTCCGGTCCCCGCGTAGCCCTTTACAAGCATTATTTCGTTGCAGTCCTCGGATGCAAGAAAGATTGCCAGATCATGAATCAGATCCTCCTGACCCAAAGTAGGTTGGAAATCAAGGTTTTCTAACAATCTCTCACTAATGAATTTTCTCAGCATCTCGTTGAATTATTGCGCAATTAAAAATATATAATTTATTTTTTTTGCTAAATTTGTTCGCAAACGTAAAAAGAATACCCCATGAGAAAAGTAATCCAGATTCTGTTCGTATTAATAATCATCGTATTAGGGTATCTGATCGTTGAAAGCATCATGGAACCAATCAGGTTTAACCAGGAAGTTGAAACGAGAGAGCAGGCCACTATCGACAGACTCATTGATATCAGGGAAGCACAGAAAGCTTACAAGGATGTCTTCAGGAAGTATACAGCCAGTTTTGATACATTAATTGCTTTTGTTGACACTGGATCTTTTACCGTTATTAAATCCGATGGAGACATTCCGGAAGAATGGCTTGATGAGTTGGGATTTGAGGAAGCAAGACAGAAAGCTCTGGATGAGGGAGTAATCCGACGTGAACCCATAGAGGTTCCAGTGCTGGATTCGCTCTTCTTTCAGGGATTCGCTACTGACTCTATGCGTTACGTTCCATTTTGCGATGGAATTAAGTTTTCCATGTCCGCAGGTGAACTGCTTACAAGTTCGAACCTGACTGTACAGGTAGTGGAAACTTTCTGCCTGTATGACGACCTGCTGAATGGTATGGACAGGCAGCTCGTTGTAAATTACAAAGACGAGCGAATGAAGATCGTTGGATTTGAAGGTGTGAAATTCGGATCCATGGAGGAAGGAACCCTCACAGGAAACTGGGAGTAAGCTCCCTGTCACTGATGCAGGTTAATAGTGTAATATCGAATAGTATTACGCAAGATATTCGGCTTAAAGGCCATCAATCCATCCGGTTTGAGCCGGATGGATTTTCTATTTTAATATCAGACGCCAGTTATACACCGGTTTATCTGAAACAATGCTCTTTCAAAAGCATTGTTCCAATTGGTGAATTGATTGCAGGATGTAGCCGTATTCTGGATGAGGAAGGACTCCTCTCCTTTGAAGGGGAGACAGTTCTGATTACAGACTCCATGGCAGCCACCCTGCTTCCCGGGCAATTTGTAGACGTGGACAAGAATCGTGAAATCCTCGAAAAGATTTGCTCCCTGGATAAGACCGACCGTGTATTTGACCGCATTATCAAAACACGTGATTTTCATCTGATCTTTGCCGTTCCTGAAAAGATCATAGGACTGGGCAACAGGTTTGCAGGAGATGTGAAAATCCTGCACACGGCCGAATGTCTGCTCTCTCTATCCGATCAGGTTAAGGCAAGCGATCACCAGCGGGGTGTGCTTATGGCTGAAGTGCAGGCTCACACCCTTGATATACTGGTCATTGCTCAAGACAGGGTTCTTTTGTTAAACCGCTACGGGCTAAATGACCCATCCGACTTCATCTATCACACTCTCAACACAATGAGACAGCTGGAACTTGATCGCGAAACCATCCCGGTCTATCTTTCTGGCATCATAGATGAAGAACACGAGTTAAAAGATCTCCTGGTAAAGTATATTAGAAATGTTATCCCTACACCCTACTACCTGGAGCATCTAAGCAGAGAACAGATCCTTCATTACATGATCCTTTCAGAAGGCAGCAAGTGCGCATAATCAGTGGCATATTCAGGGGCAAACAGATTCGTCCACCCGGAAACTTCAAAGCCAGGCCTACAACCGATTTTTCCAAAGAGAGTCTCTTTAATATTTTGATTCATCAATTCAGTATCGAGGACTCTGATGTTCTTGATCTTTTTTCAGGCACAGGCAGCATATCCTATGAATTTGCCTCCAGGGGAGCAAGATCTGTGCTGGCCATTGAGATGTTACCCATGCACAATAAATTCATTCAGGATACCTGCAGGGCATTAAAGATGGATCAGATATCTGTGCTCAGGGCAGATGCGTTCAGATACCTTAAGAGACCGAGCCAGTCCTTCGATATTATTTTTGCTGATCCTCCTTTCGATCATCCAGGCCTTTCAGAGCTTCCAGACCTCATATTCAGTACTGAAATCCTTAATAATGAGGGGCTTTTTATTCTGGAACACCCTGGAATACATTCCTTTACAGCCCACCCTCGATTTATGCAACATCGCAAATACGGGGGAGTTAATTTTACCTTCTTCTCCTGAAAAAAGACCTGTATCATTCCATGGCAAGTATATTGGTTTTACGATAAAAAAGATTAATTTCGACTATTGCATCCGATGCATAACAAATTAATCCCATGGGTGAGGAGTCTTTAAAATTATCAAAGGCAGAATTAGAGGAATTATGCCTGAAGCAGAATATTATCATTGAAAGACATGATCCTTTTAATGATACCAAAATATACCTTCCAAATATTGAGAAGATCAATAAGATGATCCGGGAGTTTGACTTCCTGGTAGATGGTTCATCCAGGGGGAAATCGGTGAATGAGATCAGCAAGATTGAGAGGTTTTTATTCGAAAATGAAGACAATGCGGATGCAAAAAGTAAATTTCTTGCCACCTACTACTCAAACGCTTCCATGTATATTGACAAGCATCGGAGTTTGCTGGAAGACAAACGTTCTGAGAACTGGAAATACCTTTTTGTGAACTACTTCAAACTGGAAGACATCTATCACTATTTCAATAAGAAAACAAGCGCTTCCACCTTTTTTAAATCCTATGCCATCTACAATGAAATGGTCGATCTGACCTATAATGTGAAGTTGATGGAATACCTGAGAGCCCAGGTAGAACTGGAGATTCCCGTGGAGGATGATAAGGATATGCCTGGTAAGATTGATGAGATCAACCTTAAAATTGTGATACTTCATGAGTTGGGCTTTATTGAGAAGCTCCAAAAACTTATTCCGCAGAATACCCAGCCCAATATGGCCAAGTTTCTTACCATCCTGTGCAATGAAGATCCGTCCACCTGGAGAGACATATTGAAGAAGCTTGAGCATTTGAATCTCCAGGATGACAAAGACCTTCTGACAGAATTGAATTTTAACAAGGCCCATGAAATTATGACGGTGTTTGGTATTGAAATTGAAAAGGATTAATATTGTTATATGGAAACTATTAGTATCGAACCCACTAAAAAATCCCTCGAAGTAGAATGCTCTCCAGGCTACTTTAAACTTTCCGGGAACTCAATTCTGTCGGATCCGAGGAAATTTTTTCAGCCTATTGTGGAATGGGTGGAGGATTATGTTAAGGATCCCAAAGAAAAGACCACTGTGGATCTGAAGTTAGAATATGTAGATACTGCTTCCGTACAGAGTGTTTTTGACATCATGAGACTTTTTAAACCGCTTCAGGACAAAGATAAAGAGGTGGCTGTAAATTTTTACTTTGAATTTGATGATCCGGAATTGCTGGAACTTGGCGAAATCATGGAGGGGCGCCTGGGTATCAAATTCAACTTTATCGAATACCAGTAGTAAGCCATTTCCCGGATATTTCTTTTTTTTTCCTTTTGGGTCAGTATCCCCCGGAGATAATTGTATTTTTAAGGATGGAATTCTTTACCGACCTATAAAAAACTATCTGCATGATCAATAAGCTAAACCGTCGTGCTTTTCTTGGCACAAGCGGTGTCTTCGTAAGCGGTACCCTGATGTCCAGTCCTCTGGCTTTGAATGCCCTTTCAAAGGGAAATAAAATAAAAGCGGTCCTGGTAGGAACAGGAGTGCGCGGAACATCCTTCTGGGGCAAAACGCTGGTAGGGGATTTCCCGGACATTATTGAGTTTGTTGGGCTTTGTGATATTAACCCAGGCCGGCTGGAGTATGCCCGTGGCTATATGGGAGTAAGCTGTCCCACCTATAGCGATTTTGGAAAAATGATCACAGAGACACAACCGGATCTGGTAATTGTCACTACCAAAGATTCCACACATCATGAGTTTATCATTAAGGGGCTCGATATGGGCTGTGATGTGCTCACAGAGAAGCCCCTGACCATAGATGAAGATAAATGCCAGGCCATAATTGATGCTGAACGCCGTTCAAATAAGAAGCTGATTGTAGGTTTCAATTACCGGTGGGGGCCCTACCCTAGCAAGATCAAAGAATTGTTGCAATCGGGATCAATAGGGAAGATCACTTCCGTAGATTTTCACTGGTACCTGAATACCTATCACGGGGCCTCCTATTTCCGGAGGTGGCACGGACTCAGACAGGCAGGCGGTACCCTGTGGGTTCATAAGGCAACTCACCATTTTGATCTGTTGAACTGGTGGCTCGATAGCGATCCGGCTGAAGTCTTTGCCTATGGAGACCTGGAATATTATGGTTCCAACGGACCGTTCAGGGGTGATAATTGCCGAAGTTGCCCACATAAATCCGAATGCAAGTTTTACTGGGATATCACCCGGAGCAAACGTGACATGGACCTGTATGTTAATAATGAGCAATACGATGGCTATATCCGCGATAATTGCCTCTTCAGAAATGAAATTAACATCTACGATAAGATGTCGGCCCAGATCAAATATCGCGACAATACCTATGTGAACTACTCTCTCACCACTTATTCACCTTACGAAGGCTGGAAAATCGGCTTTAACGGAACAGAAGGCCGCATCGATGCATGGCTGGATATTCCTTATATAAACAGTGCCAATATCAGTCAGGCCGAAATGCATGAGCTGGAGATGTCACAGGAGGATGATCAGCTGCACAGGGATCCTGTAATCGTTCACAAACTATGGGAAGATTTTAAGATCAACTACGTGGATTACCAGAAAGGGGGCCATGGCGGGGGCGATAAACTGCTTCACGACCAGATATTCAAGACTCCGGATAAAAAAGATCCCTTTGACCGGCCGGCGGGTGTCAGGGATGGCGCCATGTCCATTCTGATTGGAGTTGCAGCCCGAAAAAGCATCGAATCGGGCAAGCCGGTTCGTATTGCCGAACTTACCGATCTTGAACCAAGGATTAAAAGGATATGATCCAGGCCTTCGAAGAAATCAGAGACGAGCTCAGCACTTTGATCAACTCATGGGAGATAAAACTGGCCAAACTTCCTGAAGCTACCATTAGCAAGAGAATAAACAGCCAGGGTAGAACTATCAGGCAAATACTTGGCCATATGGTTGACTCTGCAAGCAACAATACACACCGGGTGATCCATATGCACTACCAGGGCAGTCCGGTGAAATACCCCGATTATGCCAACCTGGGCAATAACGACCGTTGGATCGCCATTCAGAATTACCAGGAGGAGGACTGGGCCGAACTGGTGAAGCTCTGGGCAGCAGTAAACCGCCATTTCGTCCACCTGATCGCTCAGGTTGATGAAGGCAAACAGAATCAGCAGTGGATTTCTGCCCTCAAAAAAAAGATCAGCCTCCGGGAAATGATTGACGATTATCCCGGGCATTTCAAATTACATTTGAATGAAATATCTGCACTTATAAACCAACTAACCATTGAACATGATTAACAGACGAAACTTTCTGCAGGCAGGCGCCCTTGCAGCAGCAGGAACCACGCTTGCAGGATGTACCACAGGTAACACATCCACCCCGGTTGAAGGATCAAAGCCTAAAATACGACACAACCCCATTGGAGTATCTACCTACTCCTTCTGGCAGTTTAACAAGCCCGCAGGTGAACCACCCCTGGAAGAAATTATTGATCATGCAGCGGCCATGGGTTTTGATGGTGTTGAATTACTGCTGGTGCAATTGGCTTCAGAAGAAATTCCCTACCTGAACAGCCTTAAGAAACGAGCCTTTCTCAGCGGTCTGGACCTGATGGGTTTTTCCACCCACCAGGGTTTTGTGTATCCGGATGTGGAAAAAAGACAGGAAAACATAGACCTGACCATACACCAGATCGAACTGGCCTACCAGCTGGGAATCCCAACCATGCGGATCAATACCGGCCGCTGGGGAACCAGCAGGGACTTTGACCACCTGATGGAGAACCGGGGCATTGAGCCAACCCTGGAAGGTTATACCGATGAGGATGGTTTCAAGTGGGTCATTGACTCCCTGGAGAAAGTCATGCCTACAGCGGAAAAATGTGGTGTGGTACTGGGGCTGGAAAACCACTGGGGACTGGGACTTACAGTGGAGGGAGTAAAGCGGATCGTGAATGCAATTGATTCACCCTGGCTGAAGGTAACCCTGGACACCGGCAACTTCCTGGAAGACCCCTACGACAGGCTGGAACAGCTGGCTCCCGACACCTGCCTCATGCAGGCCAAAACCTATTACGGTGGTGGTAAATGGTATTCCCTGGATCTGGATTATCCACGCATTGGAGAGATCATGCGCAGACACAATTACAAGGGCTACATCTCCCTGGAGATGGAAGGAAAGGCCGATCCCATGGAGGCTGTACCCCAGAGTCTGGAGGTTCTAAGGGAAGCCTTCTGGTATGAACTTTAAACTCGTCAAAGCCCCTAAGTTCCTCACTAGCCTTATCTAAATCTGGTCTAAGTTTAAATCAGCATAAAGCGGATTAGATTGGCGTTCTAATCCCTAACTTTAAGGGTATGATCAACTATGAAGCCCTTTTTAAAGTTTCTTACGGACTCTACGTAGTCTGTTCGGGTTCAAAAGCAAAAGGAAACGGTTACATTTCCAATACCGTGTTCCAGGTAACTTCAGACCCGCCCCGTTTTGCCACCTGTTGTAACAAAGACAACCATACTGCAGGAATTATCGAAACTTCCGGTGTATTTTCAGTATCTGTCCTTAAACAGGATGCAGGAGCCGGGACCATAGGAACCTTTGGATATAAAAGCGGGAAAGATGAGGACAAACTCGGTGGAATGAATGTCCGCTATGGAGAAACCGGAGTTCCAATCGTGTTGGATGATGCCATCGCCTTTCTGGAATTCAGAGTGGAGGAGACCATCGATGTGGGCACCCACCTTATGTTTATAGGTGCACTGGTCAATGCCGAGGTGCTGGATGAAGCTGCTGATCCCCTCACTTACCTCCACTACCGAAAAGTGAAGAAGGGTGTGGCTCCAAAAAATGCACCAACCTATATCGATAAATCCAAACTGGAAAAGAAAGCTGGAGGAGAGGTATTTGCAAAGTACGAATGCCCTGCGTGCTCTTATATTTACGATGATGAAAAGGAGGAAATTAAATTTGATGACCTGCCTGACGATTGGGTATGCCCGGTCTGCGGAGAAGATAAATCTGAATTTATTAAACTATAAATCAAATTAAAATGGAAAACTCATTGAAAGGAACCAGGACTGAACAAAATTTGTTAAAGGCCTTCGCAGGAGAATCGCAGGCAAAAAATCGCTATGAATTCTTTGCCAAGCAGGCCAAAAAGGAGGGATATGAGCAGATTGCTGCCATCTTCATGCAAACCGCCAGGGAGGAGCAGACACATGCTAAAAGATTCTTTAGCTTCCTGGAAGGCGGCATGGTGGAGATTACGGCCAGCTATCCTGCAGGAATTGTGGGCACCACGGCCGAGAACCTGATAGCTGCGGCCGAAGGCGAAAACGAGGAGTGGACAGACCTCTATCCTACCTTTGCAGAGATAGCGAAAGAGGAAGGATTTCCCAAGATAGCATCTGCATTCAGAATGGTCGCCAAGGTGGAAGCCGAACATGAGAAACGCTACCTGAAATTGCTACAGAATGTCTCTGAAGACAGAGTCTTCGTGAAAGATGGCAAGGTGTGGTGGGAGTGCATGGTATGTGGTTATGTATACGAATCAGAGAAAGCACTGGAGAACTGTCCGGTCTGCCTCCATCCGCAGTCGCATATGAAAATGCGCGTGGAAGACTACTAGTAGTTTGAACAAATAATCTTTATAACTTCTACGGGATGCAAGCTCTGCTCAGAATCTGTGCTGTTCTGTTCCTGGCGACAGGCCTGATTGGAGGATGCGAAAAGTCCGTACCTGCTGCTTTTCTGGAAATCCCCGATTCAGGTTTTCTGGATGCACTTATTTCCTCCGGAGTTGATAAAGACGGAGATGGCCTGATTAGCTATGAGGAGGCTGAATCTGCAAATACCCTGAAAATACCGCCTTCAGGTATCAGAGATCTGACAGGCCTGGAAGCCTTTATCAATCTCGACTCCTTTTCCATTACCCTGAATCCCCTTAACGGGATTAATCTGGCCGCAAATACCTCTTTGAGCTACCTGGAGTGCACCAGTTGTGGATTAAGCTCGCTGGATCTCTCCAATAACCTGCAGCTTGAAGAACTTATTTGTAACCGGAATCTGCTGCAGGAACTTGATATCTCCTTAAACCAGTCACTGGTCAAACTGACATGTAAAAATAACCTCCTCTCCAGCCTGGACCTGTCAGGCAACACAGGTCTGACAAAAATGGTCTCCTGCGGTAACCAGCTGACCAGACTGGATATATCGAAACACCCAAATCTGACAATATTAGGGGTTGACAACATGCCCATGCTCACTGAAGTATGTGTCTGGACCCTCCCCTTCCCGCCAGATGGTGTTACAGTAATAATGGGCTTCAGTCCCAACATCAATTTTATCACCACCTGTAACTGGTAAGCAGAGCTAGTTTTCCTTATATTTATTGTATGATACATGCAAAAGAAGCCACAGAAAAGGCGAAAGAGCATCTTGGTGCTTTTTTTCCAGATGCAGAGCAGATCCAGCTTGAAGAATTGGAACTAAGCCCGGATAAGGCTCACTGGCTCATAACACTCAGTTATGAAGGAGATTCAGGCTCAGTGGCCAGTTCCATGCTCGTGGGAAAGTCGGTCCGTTACAAAATATTCAAACTGGATACCAAATCGGGTGAAGTCATTTCCATGAAATTCAGGGATATTAAATAGCCCTCAAGTCAAATTATCCTTTGAGTATGAAATCCTTTATAAGAAGTAACACAGTTTTGATGAATTGTGCTATTTTTGCGGGAAATTGAAAGATAATATGACAGATTTATTTACAATCCTTAAGCAAAAAGGGGTTGAATTGCCAGAAAATATAAGTTCGCTTTTACAAAACTGTAAGAAACTATCTGTATTCGATACCACCGAGGACCTGGCCATTGCTGCCACCAATGGGGAGGAGAATGACGAATTTGAGCTCAGGTATGACATTCCTGGAAAAGGAACGTACACCGAAGCCATCGTACACCGGGTCAGAAATGGCATTTCAGCCAACTATACAGAAGCCTACATGCGCAGGCGCGACCCCGATACCATGGTGATTGCCGACGATCTGCCAAGCGATAAAAGGCGCTTTTCTGATAAATATGGTTACGATTTTT
>CAYWGP010000016.1:0-12966 GCA_964458155.1 uncultured Bacteroides sp. | reverse complement strand
GAGTTCGTCCGGTTTATTGACGAAGAATATGATGCAGAACTCACTCTGAAATTTGAGCATTTGTATAATTTTGAAAGCCTCCTTGATACCCTGAAAAATTCGCAACGACCTATTCTTGGTATTGCCTCTATTTCCAGTTTGGAAGAGAGAAAGAAGAATTTTAAAATCAGCGATCCCTATATGCCCGATATTGAGATTATTATCTCCAGCAGGGCTTTTGGCTCAGTTTCGAGTTTGGCCGAATTTGCCAACATGGTCAGAAACAATAGGGCCCTGACAGTAACAAATTCAACTTTTGAGCGGAATATCCTGGAATTACAAAGGGACTATTTCCCTGAAATACAGGTAGAGTACACAAGACACGTGGATATTCTGATCGAAGAGATTGCAAATTCCGATGACGCCTGGGGCTATGTATCCCTTCCCAATTACCTGTCCAATTACAGAAAGGGTAAAGGCATTAGCCGGCAGCGCTTTTTTATGGTTGAACATCCCGGACTTTCAATTGCGACAACACTCAAAAGTGACTGGGATGAAGCCCTGGATGCCTTTCTTGAGGATCGCAGATTCAGGCCATTGCTGGATTCATTGATCGAAAAACACCTTGGCAGTGCATTTGGCGAGGTGGTCGCATCCATTTCCAACATTAACGCAGAGCTGCAGCCCGACATTGCCGCCAATCGCGAAGTCGGCGTGCTAATGCTTGAAAGAGAATTGCAGGATCTGAAAATTAGACAAAGCGAACTTGAAATAGAACGAAAGAACCTGTTTATATACCTGTCGATAAGCGTGATTGTACTTATTTTGATCGCCCTGTTTTTTCTATACAGATTGGTTCGATTGAAAATAAATACAAACCTTAGTTTATCCGAGAAAAACGAACAAATCCAAGCACAAATTTCAGAGCTCAACGCCCTCAATATTGAAAAGAATGAAATGATTGAGATCGTAGCGCATGATCTTAAAAATCCGTTAACAAGTGCATTGAGCATTTCCGGACTTTTAAGCAGTGAAAAGATCACTGAGGACCGTGGAGAATACCTGGGTCTGCTAAAAAAGTCCTTGAACAGGATGAATAGCCTGGTTGCTAAAATATTGGAGATTAAGGTACTGGAATCATCTTCATTCAAAACAAACTATAGCAACGTTGATTTAAAGCAAGTTACTGAGCAGGTAATTTCAGCTTTAAAAATCCAAAGTGATAATAAGAAAATACGAATTATAACTGATCTGGATGAGGTGGTCGCATCGCTGGACAGAAGCCTGATTGTACAAATTATTGACAATTTATTATCGAATGCGATTAAGTTTTCAAATCACAATACAAAAGTCCATGTTACCCTGAAAGATGAGAACCAGACGATTCGTTTTGAAATTGACGATGAAGGCCCTGGAATAATGGAAGAAGATATACCTAATCTTTTTCTGAGATTCCAAAAACTACATGCACGGCCGACTGATGGTGAGAGTTCAACAGGCCTTGGCCTTTCTATAGTTAAAAAATACGTAGAGGCTATGAAGGGAAAAGTTTGGTGCGAAAGTGAATTTGGAAAAGGCACCAAATTTATTGTTGAGTTTAAAAAATAGTGATCAGACCCTTTGCTTTCTCGTGAGCTCGCCTTTCAGGCTCGGTTGCAGAGAGAGAGGGATTACGTTCGTGATCCCATTGGGAGGAACCTACAAAACACAGATAACTACAGATTGCGCAGTCATGCGCAATTTTGTTATTTATTTGGTCGCCTCCTCCCGAAAACAAGTTTTCGTCGGAGTCCCCCAAATAAATAACCCGCAACCTTGCGGCTGCGGGTTATCTGTGTTTTGCGGAGAGAGAGGGATTCGAACCCTCGGTGCCCGCGAGGAGCACAACGGTTTTCGAGACCGCCCCGTTCGACCACTCCGGCATCTCTCCCGAACAGCTGCAAAATTATAATAATTATGCGATATTTAAGGCTTCAAATCAATACCTGTATTCATGCGAAGCTATTCTTTTGTTCTCTTGATTTTCTCTGCTGCCTTCTTTCTGTTGGGATGTAATAATACAGCACCGGTAATTACCGACGAAGCTGCCTATGTGGAAGAGATCGAAACCTGGCAACATCAGCGCCTGGAGAGGCTGAAAAGCAAGAACGGCTGGCTCACTCTGGCCGGGTTGTACTGGTTGGAAGAAGGAGAAAACAGCTTTGGTTCAGATAGTTCCAATAATATTGTTTTCCCGGAAAAGGCAGAAGCCTTCTGTGGTACCCTGCTGCTAAATAATGGAAAAGTACGTTTAATGGTTGCCGATGGGATTGAGATCTTTGTAAAAGATTCACCGGTCAGCGATATGAACCTGGTGGATGATCAATCTGAGAACACCACCAGTCTGCAACAGGGCGATCTGGCCTGGTATATAATAAAACGGGGGGATCGTTATGGCATCCGGCTCAGGGATCACAGGCATCCCCGCATCGACCAGCTGGATCATATTCCATCCTATCCCATACAAAGCAGCTATGTGGTGGAAGCCACACTTGAGCCATTTAATGAGCCAAAGACCATGACTGTGGCCACTCCCGTGGAAGGCTTTACAGAATCGTATGAATGTAAGGGTATCCTGAACTTCAGGATCAATGGCGATGACGTCACCCTCCATCCATTCACCTCGGGCGATGGATATTTCCTTGTGATAGCAGACGAAACAACCGGACTTGATACCTACGGTGCCGGCAGATTTATGTATGCCATGCCCGATTCAAGCGGACGGATCATCCTGGACTTCAACAAGGCCTACAATCCTCCATGTGCCTTCAGTCCCTTTGCCACCTGTCCCATGCCACCCAGGGAGAATATTATGCCTGTGGCCATAGAAGCAGGAGAAAAGTCGGTTCACCTGTTTTAGGATATAAGAGGGTTTTCATCTTAAACTTTTGCTAGCTGACTGCAATTAGATTAAATTGCCATATAAGCAGGTAAGCTCTGAACAAATGAACTATGAGTAGTGCGTCCATTACAAAAATTGAGCTAATAAAACTGAATATTCCCTACAAGGAACCCTTTGTGATCTCCCTGGGAGTGATTCCTGAAGCTACCAATGTGATAGTTCGGATCCACAGCAGCGACGGAATGGTGGGAACAGGTGAATGTGCCCCTTTTGTCTTTATTGTGGGTGAAACACAGGAAACTGTATTTGAGCTGTCCAGGCAGGTAGGGAAAATGCTCCTGGGAAAGGACCCCTACGCAATCGGCGATCGACTACAAGAAATCCATCGTGCGGTAAAAGGGAATCCCACAATGAAGAGTGCCTTTGATATGGCCCTTTATGACCTGCTTGCACTCAGGGCCGACATGCCACTCTATCAACTACTTGGCGGGAGCAATACGAGGGAAATCCATACTGATATGACCATCAGCATAGGTGATCCTGAAAAAGTTTCCCGGGATGCCCTGGAGTTTAAGAAAGCTGGTTTTCCGGCCATCAAAGTGAAGCTGGGAACCACCACCATGGAAGATGTGGCCCGGATCAGGGCAATCCGGCAGGTCGTGGGTCCCGATTACCCCATCCGCATTGATGCCAACCAGGGTTGGGACACCATTACTGCCATTGAAACCCTGAAGGCCCTGGAGCCTTTCGGAATTGAACACTGTGAGGAACCCATCCCCCACTGGAACAATCGCGAACTAGTGAAGGTCAGGGAGAATAGTCCCATCCCGATCATGGCCGATGAATCCATATTTGATCATCATGATGCCTTCCGCTTGGCCAGCATGGGTGCCTGTGACTACTTTAATATCAAATTCTCCAAATCGGGCGGTATCAATAATGCATTGAAAATTGTGGCAGTGGCTGATGCAGCAGGGATTAAGTGCCAGGTGGGATGCATGTCAGAATCACGCTTTGCACTTACGGCCCTGATGCACCTGGCACAGGCCAGTGATACCATTGTACACTATGATATGGACTCCTCCCTTATGCTGGACGCTGATCCGGTCACAGGAGGAATAGAGTACCGGGGCTCCGGAAGGTGGGTTCTTGGTGAGAATCCCGGAATCGGTGCTGGTTTTGATATTAGCTTTCTGGAGTCCATGGAAAAGGTCAGCATCTCATAATCCAACAGAACTAATATGGCAAAGACGAGTGAACAATTTACCATGGAAAGCAGGGCCGGTACAAATGTGGTCCTCAATGGAAAAAGTTTTCTCTATTTTGCCGGTACCAGTTATTTTCAGCTCCATTCCCATCCGGAACTGATCAAGGCTGCGAACGATGCCACACTTCAATATGGGATCGGCAGTGCTACTACCCGCGCCATGACCGGGACCACTCCCCTCCTTGAAAAAATTGAACTGAAACTGGCCAGCTATTTCAATACCCAGGATGCTGTTTATCTTCCTTCGGGGTACCTGAGCAGCCTGGCCGGAATGCAGGCGCTTGACGAATTAGGACTATATCAGCATATTTTCCTGGATGATGGATCTCATTACAGCCTGGAGGAAGGAGCAAAAGCCACGGGGAAACCGGTGGTTTATTTCCGGAACAGGGACCTGGAGGACCTGGAGTCAAAGTTGAAAAAATATCTTGGTCCGGGTCAGCGTCCGCTGGTAGCCAGTGACGGACTTTTCCCGGTTATGGGAACTCTTGCACCCATCGGAGAATACCTGGATCTGGCCATGAAATATGATGGTGTTGTCTGGGTAGATGATGCCCATGGTGTGGGTATTCTGGGTGCCCATGGCAGGGGAACCTGCGAAGCATTGGGAACCCCATCCAACAGGATTTACCTGGGGGCCACCCTCTCCAAGGCTTTCGGGGCCTACGGGGGGATCATTGCCGGAAGTTCTGATTTTATCCGGAAGGTTCGTTCGGGCAGTGTGCTGACTGGTTCCAGCTCTCCCATGAATGCTGCGGTGGCAGCCGGAATTAAGGGCCTGGAGCTGGTTCAGGAGGATCACCGCCTGCGGAAAAAGCTCTGGAACAATGCAAGGTACTTAAGTGATTCACTGAAGCATATGGGAATAAGCAGCGAGGCCCGGTTTATCCCGGAGATGCATGGAACCATCCCTGTTTTCGCCTTCGCACACCGAGATGCTCCTACCATGATGGCAATCCACAACTACCTCCTTGAACAGGGCATCTATACCCAGTATACCTCATACAAAGGCGCCGGATCAGAAGGAGTAATCAGGGTAGTGGTGACATCCTCCCATAAGAAAGTTGAGATGGTACGCTTTACCCATAACCTGCGAGAGGCCATTCGCGCCCTCAGGTAGTTGCAAATCCAAGTAAAAGATAAATCAGCACAGTAATGGTACCGGTTAGCAGGGCATAGGGTAATTGTGTTCTTACGTGATCGATGTGATCGGATGCCGAAGCCATGGATGAGATCATGGTAGTATCAGAAATGGGTGAACAGTGATCTCCAAAAACACCACCCCCCATGGTAGCGGCCACCACCAGGAAGAGGTTGGCTCCGTGCATCTCGGCCATGGGCAGGGCAATGGAGATCATAATGGCAAAGGTGCCCCAGGAGGTGCCTGTGGAAAATGCGATAAAGGAGGAAAGCAAAAAGACTATGGCCGGCAGCAATGCTGGTGAAAGCCATCCTTCTGTGATACCTGCCACATACTGTCCTGTACCCAGGGTATTGCACACGTGGCTGATGGAAAAGGCAAGCATCATCAGGAGTGCCAGCGGCATCAGTTCACTGATCCCCTTAAGGATCAGGCTGACCATCTTTCTTACCTTCATAATTCCCTGGGCACGATAGAGAACCATGGACACCAGGATGGCAGTTGTCACCGAATACAGCACTGCAGCAGATCCCGATCCGCGCCCCATGGCACTGGCAAAATGATCCATAAATCCTCTGGCTTCCTCTACCTCTCCCCAGCCCGTATAAGCCAGAAAGAATATCATCATAACCACCATCGTCAGCAGGGGAATGACCATATTCATGGCCCTTGGTCTGATCCCCTCTTTCATTTCGTAGGAGGTAACCTCATCCGAGACCATGGGCCTGGCTCCGTCATTGAGCAGCTTGCCTGTTTCCCTTGCGCGCTTCTCTGCCCGCGCCATGGGACCAAAATCTTTGCGCGAAACTATTACCACGAACACCATCAGGATGGTGAGCATGGGATAAAAGTTATAGGCCATGGCAGAGATCAAGGTCCTTAAAGGTGCCTCAATGCCCTGGGTCAGCAAAAGGCCCATAATAAATGCTCCCCATGCATTAAAGGGAATCAGGATGGAGCTGGGAGCCGAGCTGGAATCAGCAATATAGGCCAGCTTCTCCCTGGGAATCTTCAATCGATCGAATACGGGCCGGAAAAGGGTTCCAACCGTTAGTGAGCTGATACTGGTCTCAATAAAAAGCAAAACCCCGATGAGCAGAGCCAGGAGCTCCACCACCACCCTGCTTTTCCCAATCTTCCTCTGCTCCATGGAGTAAAGCATCTTATCGATCCCGATAATAAATCCCCTGACACCACCGGAATACTGGATAAAGATAAGCAGGGCCCCCACCAGGGCACTGAACATAATGGTACGGGTATTTCCCGGGCTCTTAAATACCTCTACAAATCCCTCCAGGGTAGCCAGGGTTCCCTGAATGGGGTTCCAGTCGCTTATGATCAGCCAGCCTAACCAGATTCCAAGCACCAGGGAGATATAGACCTGTTTGGTCCTTAAAGCCAGGATAATGGCCAGCAAAGGTGGCAGTACAGAGAGTACCCCGAAATCGTTCATCGTACTAAGATAGTAATCATGTGGAAAACTTAAACTACCGCCGCTTCCAGGAGAGTGAGACTGTTTTTATCTGCATCCATCACTGCCCTGATCCCGGTGGGGATGGTCACCATTCGTTTGATATGACCAAAGGAGAGTCCGTAGGATACCGGCTTTCCAAGCGGAATCAAGAGGTCGTTCAGTGCCTCCTTCAATGAAAGAGTGGGTGCATCATTGATATTGCACTCTCCAAATACACCCATTACGATCCCGGCAGCCTGCTTCAGGTTGGTTCCCGACAGGAGATGGAAAAGCATTTTATCTACCCGGTAGGTCTTCTCCCCGATCTCCTCCAGGTATACGATCTTGTTCTCAAAATCGGGTTCAAATGCAGTCCCGATGATGGAATCAAGAACGCTCATATTACCCCCGATAAGGATTCCCTCAGCCTTCCCCCCGCTGAGGGTATACAGGTCGAATTCAGGATTACCCCTGCTTCCTTTCTCTCGCTTATAAGGATATTTATACTCACTGTCAGCTTCCATCAAAACCTTTTTCATGGATCTTTTACTGAAGCGGTTAAAATCAGAGGTTCCTACCGGACCATGAAAAGTTACCAGTCCGGTCTCCTGGTAGATTGCAGTAAGCAGTGCGGTAATATCGCTGTATCCGATAAATACCTTTGGATTCTTTCGAATCTGATCATAATCCAGCAGGTCCAGGATCCTGATGGATCCATAACCGCCACGCACACACCAGATGCCATCTACATCTGCCCGTGTAAACATCTCCATCAATTCATGGGCCCTATCCTGGTCCTTTCCTGCAAAATAGCCATACTCGGAAAGCACAGTATCATTGTAGGTGGTTCGGAAACCCATTCCCTCCAATTTGATGATACAGTCGTTCAGCTGCTCCTCTGTTACAGAAGATCCGGGTGTTACCAAGCCGATCAAATCTCCCTTCTTCAAGCTCCGCGGAAGAATGCGCCCGGGCTTTTCAGCTTCCAGGTTTCCTGCTTTTAATCCCGAAGCTGAAGCCAGGGTCATGGCTGCCAGTGCGCCAGATTTCCTTAGAAATGATCTTCTGCCTGTCATATTTTCCTGATCCCGATACCGGGTAGCTCATTTAATGTAACCTTCCCATCGATCACCTTTACACCTTCATACAGATCATTGCTGATAAGCAGGTTACCATCCAGGTCGGCCCAGTCCACCAGTGGTGACAACTGCGAGGCTGCCGACACAGCACAGGAAGTCTCGGTCATACAACCGATCATTACCTTCATATCCAGGGCCCGTGCCACTGTAATCATTTTATGGGCCTCCCTCAAACCTGTACTCTTCATTAACTTGATGTTAATCCCCGAGTAAACACCCTTGAATGCTGCCACATCGCCCAGACGCTGAAAGGCCTCATCAGCAATAATGGGCAGGGGGCTGTTTGCCGTGAGCCATGCCATATCATCTACAGCCGTTTTCGGGAGGGGCTGCTCTACAAACTCGATGCCCTGTTCTGCCAGCCAGTAAACCATATCCAGGGCCTTCTGCTTATCATTCCAGCCCTGGTTCACATCCACATAAATGGGAACATCGCTCACCGAACGTACCGTCTCGATCATCTCCCGGTCATTGCCTCCTCCCAGTTTTACTTTCAATACTCTGAAACGCTTTGCTTCTTCGGTTTTAAGCTTTACCACTTCAGGGGTATCGATGCCTATGGTAAAGGAGGTCATGGGCGTATTATCGGGATTAATTCCCCAGAGCCTGTAAAGAGGTTTATCCACCAGTTTCCCGATAAGGTCATGGAGGGCAATATCCACACAGGCCTTGGCTGCCCGGTTCCCATCATCGATGGAATCAACATAGCTCAGTATATCATCCAGCATAAAGGGGTCCTTAAACTGCCCCAGGTCCACTTTGGCCAGGAATCTGATCACCGACTCCTGCGACTCCCCCAGGTAGGGAGGCATGGAAGCTTCGCCATATCCTGTTTGTCCCTCATAGTCGATTTCAGTAAGCACCACAGGAGTGGTATTCCTGGAGTTTCCTGCCACCGTAAAAGTATGTTTTAACTGAAGTTCATAGGGCCTGAAACTCATTTTCATTTTCCCGTTTCCGATGACAGCCGGGGCCTCCGGGCGATTTTTGGTGGTACAGGCACTTAAAGGCAGGGCAGTTGCCAGGGAAGCTGCTCCCATGCTTTTTAGAAAATTTCTTCTTCCGTCTTTCATTCCGTGCTGCTGATTATCTCTTTATAGAATACATTCTCCGGGATCGGCCGGAATCCTTCATAGTCCTCGCCGAGGATCCTGACGGCCCTCACGAATATTTCCGGGTAACTATCAATATAATTTTCTTTGGTGCTATCCATGCTGTTGATGCTGACCCGCTCCTGGTAACCTGCAGAATGGATATACTCCCCATTCCCTATATACATGGCCACATGGCTTACATTCTCCTCCTTCCCTTCTGATGCCTTACGTCCGAAGAAAAGCAGATCTCCGGGTAGCAGTGGGTCTGAAATAAATTCAGTGGTGAGTTCCCTGCCTATGAGGGCCTGCATATCAGCATCCCTGGGTAACTGAATTCCGTTCATGAAATAGACATTGCAGACCAGCCCGCTGCAATCAATGGTTTTTGAAGAGGTTCCACCCCAGAGGTAGGGGATTCCATGATATTTCAGGGCAGTCTGAACCAGGTTCTCCTTCAGGGTAGTTTTAAAGAATACCTCCTCAGCCGGGGCCAGATTACTGCTCTTCACCCATCCCAGTCGTCCATCGGGATACTTCACCCGGGTATAGCCGTCCTTTTCTGTGACCCTGGAGACTATATTCCCGATCACAAGGTCGGTCACCGGCATGGATTCCTCGTCGGGCTCACTGAATGACATACCATACTGTGCAGTGAAGACAAGCTTTTCAGCCTCCCTGTAGGCAGCGAGTTCTTCCTGGTTCACCATATGTACTTCTTTTGTATTTACCCATCCTATATATCTGTCCGGGACCTGGATCAGGCTCTTACCACCATCTGTTTTTAGAATCCGGACGGGCGTGCCCAGGAGGGACTGGGTAACCAGCTCCCTGGTGCTGCTGGGTTCCCTGCGTAAATGGATCACGGAGTTATTTACCAGGGCGTTCGCCAGTGTTCCCTCCCCACCCTCAGCATGGAGTATAATTCTGTTTTCCACTTCGGGAAATTGCTGATCCAGTGCCTTATCAAGTGCATTATAAGCTTCCACACTGGTCAGGTTACCAACAAGTTGGAAGTGGCCACTATCTGAATGAACACTTACATCCCATAATTCAATACGATCATCTGGTGCAAGCTCCTGATGAGTAGAAACCAGAAGATCATTGAGTCCGGTTATAGTCCGTCTTGTGGGTGAGGTGCATGCAAATACTATCAGGATAAGCATCACCGGAACAGTATACAATTTAAATAGACGCTTCATTTTAGAAACTTTAGGATTATTTACTCAAAAGTAGTGAATTAATGCAATGGCTTACAAAAGTGTTTACGAACTTGATGGAATGAAATGCACTCCGAAAGCATCTAAAAATGTACATATTTAGATTGATTCTGAACACCTTAATCTCTAATTTCAAATGCTATATATGAGATCTCATAAACCTGAAACTAATGGAGAAGAAGACCCGAAGAAATTTCATTAAGGCACTTGGGACATCCATGGGAGCGGCTGGTGTTTTAAGTGGAGGGAGCCTTATTAGCGCCTGCAACAGAGTGGAAGAGGTAGCCGGTGATAAGATTACCCTGCTCACCTCCAGTGGGGAACTGGTCGTGGTTGACCGGTCCCAGCTTAAACCTGCGGAGATCCCCTCTCTCTCTGAAAATCAATTAAGGGGCAGAAAGGGCCTTCCAGGACGAAGCTGGGTAATGGTCATCGATCTTTCCAAGTGCCGGAATGCCCGCGAATGCATGAAGGCCTGTCAGAGCCACCATCAGCTCAGACCGGAGCAACACCATATCAATGTATTGCAGATGCAGGATTCGGAAGATACGGCTCCCTACTTTATGCCTAAACCCTGTCTGCATTGCGACAATCCTCCATGCACCAAGGTGTGCCCGGTTAATGCCACATTCAAACGGGAAGACGGCATTGTTCTCATCGATAACGAGCGCTGCATTGGCTGCCGTTTCTGTGTGGCTGCCTGTCCCTATTCTGCCAGGGTATTTAACTGGAAAGAACCCCGCGATGCTGAAAAATACAAAGGAGTTACTTACAACATTGAGGCAAACGTTCCCCAGAAAAAGGGAACCATTTCAAAATGCCTGTTCAGTGCTGACCGCCTCAGAGAAGGACAGCTTCCCTCCTGCGTATCGGCCTGTCCAAATGGTGTGTACTGGTTTGGAGATAAGAATGAAGATGCTGTGACCAATGGCACTACCAAAGAGACTGTCTCTTTCAGTAAACTGGTGAAGGAAGGAGCTGCCTATACACTTATGAAAGAACTTGGAACCCGGCCAAGGGTCTTTTATCTGCCACCGAAGGGACAGGTAGCAACACCCATCGAAGGAGACCATTCATAATCGAAACCTTAAATCTGAGACATGCAAAAAAATGAATCTCCTGAAGAATCCAGAAAGAAACTGGATAAAATTGTTTCCGACCTAACGCGTTCCATATTGCTCAAGGATGAACTGACCCGTTTCTGGTTCTTTATCCTGATTATGTTTGCAGGTGTGGGAATCTGGGGATGGATCCTCCAGATAAAAAATGGTCTCGGGGTAACCGGCATGGGCGATTATGTATCCTGGGGATTATATATCGCCAATTTTGTCTTCTTTGTGGCGGTCAGCCTTGTTGGTTTGCTGATCAGCTCGGTGTTGCAATTACTGAAGATCAGCTGGGCCAAACCGGTCTCTCGGGCAGCCGAGCAGATTGCCATAGCTGCAGTAGCACTTGCCGGGATCATTATTGTGATGGATATGGGACGGCCCGACAGATTGCTTAATGTTTTTCTTCATGGAAGGTTCGCCTCTCCAATTGTGTGGGACCTTACGGTTGTATCCACGTACCTGGCCATCTCTGTGTTGCTATTCTACATTCCTTTGATTCCGGACCTGGCCCTTATGCGCGATCGCATGGGTGACCAGCTTCCACCATGGAAATTAAAACTTTACAAAGCTCTGGCCCTTGGCTGGAAAGGAAATGACCAGCAGTACAAGACGGTTTATCATGCCCTGCGGGTGCTGATGATCCTGATCATTCCGGTTGGTCTTTCCATTCATACGGTTACTTCCTGGCTCTTTGCCGCTACCCTGAGGCCCGGATGGGACAGCACTATTTTTGGTCCCTACTTTGTTGTGGGTGCCTTTGTGGCCGGATGCGGTGCCCTGATTATCCTGATGTATGTGTATCGCCTGAGATATGGATTAAAGGATTATTATACGGATATGCACTTCGACCGGATGGGAAAGCTCCTGGTCCTGGTATGCCTGGTCTACCTCTACTTCAATATCAATGAATTCTTTGTACCGGTATATAAGATGAAGCTGGCTGAAGGGGTGCACCTGAAAACCCTTTTCTCCGGAGGATATGCCTTTATGTTCTGGTTTGCCCAGATTGTGGGACTGATACTTCCCATTCTGCTGATCCAGTTAAAGTTTTTCCGGAAACCACTGCCCCTTTCACTTATTTCGGTGGTGATCCTGCTTTCCGCCTGGTTCAAACGCTACCTGATTGTAATCCCCACCATGGAACACCCCTTTCTGCCTGTACAGAATGTTCCTGAAAGCTTTCATCACTATGAGCCCACCAGTACCGAGATGATGATCATGCTCTTTTCATTTTTTGCCGCCCTGCTGATAATTTCCACCCTGGCCAAGCTCTTCCCGGTGGTTCCCATCTGGGAAATGGCAGAAGAGCAAGGGATTGATAAAGAATACCTGACTGAAAAATCCAGCACCCAATAAGAAGAAAACCATGAACAGACTGAAAATATCCATTATTGCCGGCGTGTTGATGATTCTGCTTCCATGCACTCAGGGTCAGGATTGGATCGTGCCGGACGAACTGGCAGCCACGGCCAATCCATCAGAGTATTCCCTGGTAAATGTGAAACTGGGAAAAGCAATCTATACAAAGAACTGCAAGTCCTGTCACGGCGATCCCGGTAAGAACAATCCACTTGCACTGGTCCCCATGCCGGTTGATATTGCATCTGAAAAGATGCAGGCCAACAGCGAAGGTGCCCTGTTTTATAAGATCTCCATCGGGAAGGGAGTCATGCCTCCTTTTGAATC
>CAYWGP010000015.1:0-17874 GCA_964458155.1 uncultured Bacteroides sp. | reverse complement strand
CTCCGTCATAATCTGACGCTTTTACGCATGAAGTGCTCTCATAGCGGCCTGCCGGCAGAATCTGCCCGGACCTGGAAAAAATGCCCCTGCCATTGTTCAGGTAGATCCTGTCGGCCAGTTCAGAAGCGCTTGAAGAAAATTCATTTCCACCACTGGCAACATAAAGGTCCAGGTCCCCGTCCCCATCAGCATCAAAGAGAGCACACCCGGTTTCTTCCGATTTGAGATCTTTTTCAAATAGAGCCCTGTTGGTGGAAGAAAAAGCTCCATTTTTATGCTGTACATAAAGGGCTCCCGCACTTCCCGAGGCTCCGCAGATATACAGGTCGTCCATTCCGTCGCCATTCACATCCCCCACGCTTATCCGGGGGCCTTCATTGGAGTGCATGTGAAATAGCAGCGCTTCCCTTTGAAAATCCACAAAATCATTTTCCCTGTGAATAAAATCAAAGCCCGATGGCGCATTAAACCTGGTAAAAACCTTTTCCATGGAAGAAGCATGAAGATCCCGGCAGGGCAGGCCATCGGACTGATCCAGGCTAAGAAACTGGTTGGTCTCCACATCAGAAAGCATTGAGCAGCTCCCATCCGGCCAGCTGATATGAATGGAATCGATCAGGCTTACATTCCCCAGTCCAAAATGAAGACGGCATTCCACAGCGGACTTGAATCCACGCATGGGGATCAGCTCCTGGTAGTTTAAAGAGCCTTCAGTGTAAAGAGTGACTGCGGTTCCGATGGCTTGCAAATTGGATCCTTTCCCTGTAAAGGAAAGTGAAAGGAAGTTGGATTGGTCCCGGTTCTTGTCCCTGGTATTGTTTCGGTAGATAAAAGGGGGCATGTTCACATTGTTAATTACCAGGTCCAGGTCCCCGTCATTGTCCAGATCGCCGTAAGCTGCGCCGTTTGAGTGGGAAGGGGTGCCCAGTCCCCACGTTTCGGCCAGGTTGTCAAAGCGCAGCTCGCCCTTATTATGAAAGGCGTAATTGGGAACACGTTCCGACGGAATACGATCGATAATGCTGAGGATGGCCTGCTCCTCACTTTTGATCAGGGAACGCATCAGGGCCGGATTGGAATAGAAATCCAGATAATCCCGGTCAAGCAGATCCTTATATATACCATTGGCCACAAAGAGGTCCCTCCAGCCATCATTATCCAGATCCATGATGAGTGCTCCCCAGCTCCAGTCGGTGGCATCCACACCACTGTACCTGCCAATTTCGCTGAAGGAGCCATTTCTATTATTCAACTGCAGTACATTTCGTGCAAATTGCCGGTGGTAGCCCTTATCCACCTTGTTCCTGTAGCTCTCCCAGTTTTCGAATACCACCTTGGTTTTCAGGCGGGCATCACCCTCGGCGGTCATTTCGGTGACAAATATATCGGGCCAGGCGTCATTATTAATATCGGCTATATCTGCTCCCATGGCTCCCAGGCTGCTTTCACTCAGCTGTTGCTCCTGGACTTCTGAAAAGGTCCCGTCCTGCATATTGATATAGAGATAATCCCGTTCAAAGAAATCATTACTTACGTAGAGATCCATCCAGCCATCCCGGTTCAGGTCAGACACACTGACCCCCAGTCCAAAGCCTATTTTACTGCCATAGATGCCAGCTTCAGCACTTACATCCACAAAAACATTTCCATCGTTCCTGTACAGTTTATTGGCACCCAGGGTATCCCGGACCAATCTTCCTCCTTCGACCAGATCAAATTCAGTGACCGACTGAAAGGAGTTGTTTAGTAAATAGCAGTCCAGGTCACCATCCCGGTCGTAATCGAAAAATGAGGCATGTGTGGAGAGTCCCATATCATCAAGGCCATAGGCCCCGGCCTGTTCCGTAAAAGTCAGGTCACCCTTATTTATATAGAGCTCATTATTCCGGTGGGGGGTATCGGGCAGACCGGATTTGCATACATAGATATCGGGCCATCCGTCGCCGTTTACATCTGCGATGCTGACACCGGTGGACCATACTCCCGGACAGGCCACGCCGGCCTGTTCGGTAATGTCTTCAAAATGAAAGTCCCCCCTGTTAATATAGAGTTTGTTGTCTGCGATATTTCCGCAGAAATAGATATCCGTAAGCCCGTCCTGGTTAAAATCGCCCAGGCCGACACCGGCACCATTGTAAAAGTTCCGGTAGGTGTAGGTATTATATTCTTCGCTGTACACCACATCATTGCGAAATTGGATTCCGGTCTGTTTTGGCTCAAGCAAGGAAAAGCGGGGGTCTGAACCGGCGGGATTGTGGTCCTGCTGGCAGGCCTGAAGAAGCAGTAGTGTAGAGAGAATCAGTCCGAAAAATGAAGCGGTAATATTCCTTTGAAACATAAACGCAAGGTACAAAAAAGAGAGCAGGCAATTGTCTTGCCTGCTCTCCGTAGAAACTATATATTCGAATTGCTACTTCTAATTATACCCCGGATTCTGAATCAGGTTGGGGTTCGCTTCGATCTTGTCCCTGTGGATGGGGAAGAGTGTGGTGTGCTCTCCTTCAACGAGTACGTCGCCAGGATTGTTGTATGGAAGAGTCCATAGAGACGGAGTATCAAACAGTCCCCAACGGATCAGCTCCCGACGCCGGCTGTGTTCAGCAAACATCTCACGGCCAATCTCATTAAACAATTCTCCACCAGGAATACTCGGACCTGTCATATCGAAGCTAACAGGACCATCTAATGCGGTCAGATCACCCACACCGGCACGCATCCTGACCTGGTTCACCAGAGGGAGAACGTTGGCATCAGCTGGATTTAATCTCCAGAGGGCCTCAGCTTTCACCAGGAGAATATCGGCCAGGCGGAATACGGCGTAGTCGTTATTCATAGCATCGGGATGACCACCCAGCTCGAATTCCCATTTGCCGATCCGAACACCTGCCTGACGATAGGCCTGGGGACCCAGCTCGTTAATCTGGGCTTCGCCAGATCCTATGTTACCGAAATTCAGGTGTATCCCGTCCGGATCATTCGGATCGGCACCATCATCATTGGATGGAGTTCCATCAACGTTGTACTGATAGCCGGCAATAAAATTACCGCGCTTGATGGCTGGCCCATCAACGGTACCTACATCCCCTTTACGCAGATCGGTATCTTCGTATGAGTTGTAGAACTCTTCCAGGGTGCAGAAACCGTTCCATGGCTGCGCTGTCAGATTATAAGTATACTGGCTTGAATAGTGCAAAGTCCTTGCCGACACATTAAAACCTCCATAGTACACCTGATCGTAAGGAATGGCAAAGATCATTTCAGAGGTACCAGTGTTAGATGCACTGAAGTTTTCAAAGTAGTTGCCTGTAAGACTGAAAGGACCAGCAATGACCTCATTACATGCGGTAACTGCAGCAGCATAATTAGCTGTTCCAGTATAGACCTCAGCATTCAGATACAGGTGGGCAAGCAGTGCCTGACCGGCATAGTAGTTCATCCGTCCGTAGGTGGTACCATCAACTTCCCTTGGAAGCAGGGGTACAGCCTCTTCAAGATCGGCTACCACCCATGCGTAAACGTCTGCCCTTGCTACAGTAGCTGGCTGGGCTACAGCATTGGCAAAATCGGTTACCAGGGGCACATTCCCGTACCAATCGATCAGTTGCCAGTAGAAGAAACCCCTTATGGCACGCAGCTCTGCAATAAATGCAGCTGCATCATCAGCATCCATGGCTCCGTCATCACGGAGGATCTCAAACTGGTAGATCAAACGGTTGGCCGTATTTACACCGCCAAAACCGAAGTTCCATCCTCCGTTCATACCACCGTCTTCACGGGTCCAGGCATGAAGGTGCCATCTTCTCCAGTCGCCACCGTCATCCCAGTCCGCGCCACGTGTGGGCACGACCATTTCGTCGGTAGAAACACAGTTCAGGTTCCATGGATCGCCGGAACCCCAGTTGCCAAATTGTGTATAGGCAGCACCCAGGGCGGCGAGAATCTCTTCCTCCGTATTAAAGAAGTTCTCAGGTGTTACTTCACCGTAGAGTTCTTCATCCAGGTTTGTACATGACTGGTTAAAAGTGGCTGTCAGCATGACTGCGATAACTGCCATAACCAGAATAAGTGATTTTCTCATATTATATCTATCTGTTGTTTTCATATCGTCTGTTTTTAGAGGGTTAGAAACCAATGTTTACACCCAGTGAAACAGACCTGGTTCTGAACCAGGTATTCCTTCTATCGATACCGGGAATCAGCACATTGGGAGGATCATTTCCATCAGACCCTTGATCGGCATATCTGACGCTGGGATCTACACCCTGATAACCGGTGATGAAGAACAGGTTGTTTCCAGCCAAAAAGACCCGGATATTTCTGAAAGCGTTGCTTCCCGACATATCAAAGTTATAGGCAAGAGTCATGTTGTCCAGTGCAAAGAAGGATGCATCCTCAATATGATAGCTTGAGAGTACCCCTGAAGAGTTGTTCAGCAGGACTCCGGTCTCAGAGTTTCTCACATCGGTGGCTGTTGCCGGCAGGTTATAGGAACTGATCATCTCCGGTGCTTCGTAGAATGCACGGTAGGTATTGTTCAGGTCATGTCCCAGTACGCTGCGGAAGAAGATATTCAGATCCCACTTCTTGTAAGTGAAATTATTACCCCATCCGAATTCAGCATCGGGCAGTCCGTTTCCAACAACTGAACGGTCCAGTTCATCCACGGTGCCATCTTCGTTGGTATCGCGCAGGATCAGGTTACCAGCGGGATCAATCTCCACAAAAGTATGCGCCCAGAGCTGTCCGATAGGTTCCCCTTCTTCGGCTCTTACCAGTGGCACACCGCTCTGTCCGGGAGCACCCATGGCACCCAGGTCACGTACACCGTAGGTAAGTTCGGCACCATTAAAAACTCCGGAGAGAGATACCAGCTCATTCTTCAGATAATAGGTAGGAGTAATGGTGGTAGTGTAGGAGAAATCTCCCGATTGTACTGCATCCCATGTCAGGGTCAGTTCAAGACCACTGTTTTTGATCTCACCCAGGTTCATCCAGGCAGTATTATAAAGGTTCGGGGGAACCGGTACCTCATATTCGAAAAGGAGGTCTGTGGTGGTCCTGGTATAGAAATCAAACGAACCAAACAGTTTTCCTTCCAGCAGGGAGAAATCAATACCGATGTCAAATTCACCCTTATTTTCCCAGCCCAGATCGGGATTGGCATTACTAACAGGTTGATATCCTGGAATAAAGTTACCATTATAATAGAAGTTTCCTTCAGGCCCAAGGCGCAGCAAGGACATATAGGGAAATGGTGGCAGGTTACCCGTAATACCATAACTGACCCTTAATTTCAGGTTGTCCATAGAGGAAATATCCAGCACATTGGCCAGGTCAACACCTCCACCAACAGCGGGGAAGAAACCCCACTTATTACCATCACCAAAACGGCTGGATCCTTCATAACGTCCACTCAACATCAGGAACCAGGTATCGGTTACGTTCAGATTGACACGACCAAAGAAGGCTATCAAGGTAGACGAACTCTGGTAGCTGTCCAAATCACCAATTCCTGCATTGAAATCTCCAGCTGCGCTCAGATTGTTATAGGTAAAGGCGTCTGTTATAAAATCACCCCCTTCTGCGTGGAATCCCTGCGAGTCAAATCCCTGGTAGGAGTATCCACCCAGTACCTGAAGGCTGGCACCGCTGATATCAGTCAGGTAGTTGATAGTGGTCTCGAAGAGCTGGAAGGAATTTTCATCAAAGCTCCTGCGTGCCAGACCGTTTCGGTCCATACCGGTACCGTAACTATTTTTGTCATAGTAACTACCACGCTCGAAATTCTGATTCTGGAATGAATAGAAGGCATCGACTTTCAGCCCATCAATGATCTCAAAGGTACCCTTAAGGGCCACATTGATCCGCTGGTCATTTCCATCATTAGAATTCTGCTCCATGATCGCCACAGGGTTGTAATAATCAAACAAAATCTGCTGGAAGTATCCGTCATATATGTCATAGGCGTCATCGTCGCTTGTAACAGGTGCAGTTGGGTTATAAATACTGGCATAACGGAAAGCCTCGTTGAAACCGTACTGAGACTCACGCTGGGTGGCTCCGATATTCAGGTCCACAGTCAGGCGGTCGTTAATAGCCTTCTGACTCAGGTTCAGGCGGCCGTTATACTGGGTATACCCTGTATTGAGTGCTACACCTTCACCATCACGGAAGTTGAATGAGGCCATGTATTTGGTCTTATCGGTACCTCCTGACAGGCTCAGGTTGTGAGTCTGCTGGAAGGCATTGTTGGTTGTCTCATCGAACCAGTCGGTGTCATAACCAAAATCGGTTCCCTGACCAACTTCTGCGGACAAAGTACGCCACTCATCTGAGTCCATCACATTGGGATATTTACCCACTGATTCCATGGTGAATAAGCCGTTGTAATCGATATGGGCAGTACCCCTTCTACCTTTTTTGGTAGTTACGAGGATTACACCACTGGATCCCCTGGTACCGTAAATAGCAGCAGCGGAACCGTCCTTGAGGACGTCCATGGATTCAATGTCGTTGGGATCCACATTGTCCAGTGAGGCACCAACCACACCGTCAACCACCACAAGGGGCTGGGTGTTGGCACCAATGGTACTCATACCACGCAGGCGCATGGTGTAACCATCGTTGGGGTTACCACCTGGCTTGGTGATAGACAGACCGGCCACTTTACCCTGGATCAGTCCGGCAGGATTGTTCACCTGGCCTTTGTTGAACTCATCTGATTTCACACTGGAGATGGCACTTGTCACCTCTTTCTTTTTCTGAGTACCGTAACCAATAACCACAATTTCGTCCAGAGCAAGGACATCTTCGACGAGTATAACGTCAATAGTAGTCTGGTTACCCACAGGGACATTCACTGATGCGTAACCGATTGAAGTAAATACCAGGACGGCATCCGGACCCGGAACGGTAATACTGAAATTACCATCCACATCCGTCACGGCCCCCTGTGTTGTTCCCTGGATTACAATGTTTACACCGGGGATAGGACCTTCCATGTCGGAAGCGACCGTACCGGTCACTGTAATCTCCTGGGCGAAGGTTAAGCTGATCGCAAAACCAAACAGGATAAGCGACAAAAAGCCGCTTTTCCACCATGCAGAATTTCGCATAATTGAAGTAGTTTTAAAGTTAGCATTGAATAACAAAATGTCTAATATTAGTTCTATAATTAGTTTAAGGGTGCACACATATTACATATGTACAAAGACGAATTTAGGATTTTTTAACATTTTTGGCACTTCTCACGGCCTATTTAGAATAATTACATATTGCAAAAAAGGCCTT
Source organism: uncultured Bacteroides sp. (assembly GCA_964458155.1). GTDB lineage: Bacteria > Bacteroidota > Bacteroidia > Bacteroidales. Next base: position 10,584 of record CAYWGP010000015.1, on the reverse strand, counting down.
GATTTTACTACCTTTGGAAGGTGGTTAAGTGGAATTACCGCTCCATTTTATTCAATACTAAACAGATAGAAAATGAACCAGGAATATGTAAACCGTGTGGTGGATTTAACTGATCCGGATAAGAATGTAATTTATAATATGTCTGGCGAACAGGCCATATCGCTTGTAAGGGCTGATAATGCTGAAGCTGTGCGAGGTATTGACGGGCAATTTGCCCTGGTGGCAGTGGAGGGGAAAACCATCCGAATGGCCCGTTCCATAGGGCGCCCGCTACGTTTCTTTATCGCCAAGCTTAAGGCGGGTCCCTGCCTTGTCCTGGCAGAACGCATCGACACCATATATAAATACCTGGAGAAGGAAGGGCTTGAGGACCAGTTCCATCCCTCCTATACCCGAATGGCCCCTGCACACTATATCACTACTATTGAGCTTTTGGGCTGTCCCGATCCAAGTCCGGTTCATCAGCGCTTTTTTACTCCCGAGAGGAACCGCTATGCAGGGATACCCGTGGAAGAGATTGGCAGGAAATACATGACTGCTCTCTATGGCGAGATCCTCAAATGGCTGAAGCATAAAGCCACCGGCGGACCTGTGGGAGTCTCCTTCTCTGCCGGGATCGATAGTGGTTCGGTTTTTCTGCTTACCTACCATGCCCTGCTGGAGCTGGGTGAAAGTCCCTCCAGGCTCAAGGCCTTTACCCTGAGTGTGGATGGTGATGGCGAGGATCTTAAGCAGGCCAGGGAGTTTCTAAAAGCTGTAAACCTGGAAGTTTTCCTGGAAGCCATCGAGGTGAAAGCTTCGGGGCTTGACTGGAGAAAGACTGTTCAGGTAGTGGAAGATTATAAGCCACTGGATATTCAGGCAGCCACCATGAACCTTGCTCTTCTCGAGGGTATCCGCAGGCGTTACCCCGACTGGGTCCATATGATTGATGGCGATGGCGGTGATGAGAACCTGAAAGATTATCCCATTGAAGAGAACCCGGAACTGACCATCCGCAGCGTACTGAATAACCTGATGCTCTACCACGAAGGGTGGGGTGTTGGTAAGATGAAGCATTCGCTTACTTACAGCGGTGGACTCAGCAGGGGATATATGCGTACCTATACCACAGCCGATACCATGGGTTTCAATAGCTTCAGTCCTTATACCCTGGAGAATGTGATTGAGATAGCCGAAGGTATTCCCTTTATCGACCTTACCGGCTGGGATCATGAGAAGCTTTATGCCCTCAAGGGGCAGATAGTTGCCAGTGGGATTAAGGCGATCACGGGGATGGATATGCCAGTATTTGAAAAAAGGCGTTTCCAGCATGGAGCTGCCTCCAGAGATGCCTTCAACGCACATTTCCCGGAAAAGGAGCTGGACTATCGCAAGGAGTTTCTCTCCATTTATGAGTAAGATCCCGGACCTCCGGATCGATGGCCGCTGGATCCGGTCGCTGCGGGGAGAAAAATCTCAGTTTGATCCCTATTTACCCAATGGCTGGTTCAATGAAAAGGAACATAGCCCGGAGGGGATTGTAAAGGAGGTGGCGGCCATCCTGCTGACCAACCGGGAGTGTCCCTACACCTGCCTCATGTGTGATCTCTGGAAACATACCACCTCTGAACCTGTGCCAGTTGGAGCCATACCGGCCCAGATAGAATATGCCCTTGCCAGGCTGGCCCCGGCCTCATCTCTGAAGCTATTTAACAGTGGCAGCTTTTTTGATCCCGGAGCCATTCCGGTGGAGGACTATCCCCGGATCGCCTCCCTGGCTGGCATCTTTGAACATATCCTGGTGGAGAGCCATACAGCTTTTATCGGAGAAAAGTGCCTGGAATTCAGCAGGATGCTTAATGGCCGGCTGGAGGTGGCCATCGGACTGGAGAGTGTTCATCCGGCTATACTGTCCCGTTTAAACAAGGGAATGAGCCTGGAGGACTTCAGGAAAAGCATAGAACTTCTTAAAGAGAACAAAATTTCCACACGTGCCTTTATCCTGCTGCGCCCACCCTTTCTCTCGGAGGAAGAAGGGGTGGAGTGGGCCTGCAGGTCCGTCGATTATGCCTTTGCCTGCGGAGTTGATGTCTGTTCGGTGATCCCGGTCAGATCCGGGAATGGAGCCCTGGATCATCTGGAAACTGAGGGATACTTCCGGCAGCCTTCCATTCATTCTCTTGAACAGGTTATGGAATATGGGATTGGCTTGAAAAAAGGACTGGTTTTTGCCGATCTGTGGGACCTGGAACGATTCGACCTTTGTGAGAGCTGTTTTGCCTCCCGCAGGAACAGGTTGGTGCAAATGAACCTGGATCAGGAGATCCTGCCAGGGATTAATTGCTCATGTTCGGGCTAAGCATTATCTTACTGTCATGATTGGAATTGTTGGTGGAGTCGGGCCCCATGCAGGTGTGGATCTCATGAAGAAAGTGTTTGACCAGACACTGGCCGGGTCGGATCAGGAGCATGTGGATGCTCTCCTCATCTCACAGCCCTCAGGAATACGGGACCGCACCGAATACCTCCTGGGTAAGGTGGAGGAAAATCCAGGAAAGGCTCTTGCCAGCATTCTCCTGAGGCTTGAGGATGCCGGGGCTACGGTGGCCGGGATTCCCTGCAATACAGCACATGCTGCTCCGATTTTTAATCTGATCCTGGAAATACTGAAAGAAACAGGGAGCCGGATTCAGTTACTGAATATGATCAAGGAAACTCTTCTGTTTATGGAGGTCCTCGCACCCGGAGTAAAGCGTGTGGGAGTGCTTTCCACCACCGGAACTTACAGAGCCGGGATCTACCGGATGGCACTCTCGGCTTACGGTTATGAGCCAATTATGCCAGCTTATGACATGCAGGAAGCTTTGATTCATCCAGCCATCTATGATCCTGAATACGGGATCAAATCCCTGCCTGATCAGATCCATCCCCGGGCCGTTGAGAACCTGGACAGGGCACTGGCCTGGCTGGAATCCCGGGGTGCCGGAGCAGTGATCCTGGGATGTACCGAGATTCCCCTGGCTTTCCCTTCCGCCAGGGTCCGTGGTATGCTTACCATTGATCCGACTGTTGCCCTGGCAAGGGCTCTGCTCAGGGAAAGTTTCCCGGAAAAATTAAAACCTTTCAACTGACAGCTATGAAAAAAATACTTCTCGTTTGCACAGCGGCCATGCTTACTTTGATTGCCTTTGCCCAGGAGAGAGGCCGGGTCAGGGATTTTGGAATTGAACCAGGCATCCTGGGACCCGGATCATGGAACGCCATTACAGATGTGGAAGGTGTAATGGTCGGACATAAAACCCTGGTCACGGGAGATTCGGTACGGACAGGTGTCACGGTGATAGTACCGCACGAGGGGAACCTGTTTCAGGAAAAAGTTCCGGCGGCAGTCAGTGTGGGCAATGGCTTTGGAAAAGCTCTGGGCTTCACCCAGGTGCAGGAACTGGGTAACCTGGAAACCCCAATAGCACTGACCAATACTCTCAGTGTATTCACAGCTGCCTCAGCCCTGGTGGACTATACACTGTCGCAGCCCGGAAACATTAAGGTCCGCTCGGTGAATCCGGTGGCAGGGGAGACCAACGATGGCTGGTTAAATGATATCCGGGGCAGGCATGTGAGTGAAACAGATATTCTGGAGGCCCTGGATATGGCCAAAACCGGTCCGGTGGCCGAGGGCAATGTGGGTGCCGGTACGGGAACACTTTGCCTTGGGTTTAAGGGAGGGATCGGGACCTCCTCCCGCAGGCTGGACCTGTCCGGCGGTGGCTATACCGTGGGCGGGCTGGTGCAGTCTAATTTCGGGGGCATCCTTACCATCAATGGTGCACCCGTAGGGGAGGAACTGGAGATACACTATATGGCGCATGGCGGAAGGAACAGGGTGGATGGCTCCTGTATGATAGTAATCGCTACGGATGCACCTCTGTCTGCCCGTAACCTGGAGCGGCTGGCAAAGCGCTCTTTCCTGGCCCTGGGGAGGGTTGGTTCTTTTATGTCCAACGGAAGCGGCGATTATGCTATAGCTTTTTCTACCCATCAGGATTGCCGTATCCCCTACAATGCTGAAAGCATGATCCGGATGGTGCCCGAAATGGAAAACCAGGAGATGTCGCCCCTTTTCCTGGCCGTGGTTGAGGCCACCGAGGAAGCCATTTACAACTCTCTGTTTATGGCCGGGGATATGAGCGGATTTGAGGGCCATCGTATGGAGGCACTTCCCATTGACAGGACCCTGGAGATCCTGGACCGCTGTGCTGAGAGGCAGGGCCAATAAGAAATTTCATTATCTTGGGTGGCATGAGCAAACACATAGCATTTCATCCGATCCTGATGCATTTTGCGGCCCGGCATGCAGGCTATAGCTATGGCCAGTTTGCTTCCGATTACAGGGCCCTGGTGGATAGCAACATCCGTTGCCGGGATGATTTTGGAATGGATGCTGTGGGGGTGATTTCCGATCCTTACAGGGAGACCTCAGCCTTCGGGGCAAAGGTCACTTTCCCTGACGAAGCAGTTCCACGCTGCATGGATATCGTGGTTCATTCCCAGGAGGATATTGCATTGTTAAAGAACCCTGATGTCCATAAAGAGGAGAGGACCCTGGACCGGATCATGGGAGCTGAAGCTTTGAGAAAGCAGCTGGGAAATGAGGTGCCTGTTATTGGCTGGATAGAGGGCCCCCTGGCTGAAAGTTGCGATCTGGCGGGTGTCAATGAGATTTTACTTAAAATCTATATGGAGCCCGATTTTATAAACAGGCTTATGGACAAAGTGATGATAACAGCCAAAGATTTTGCAAGGGCCCAGGTGGAGGCAGGATGTGATATTATCGGAGTGGGAGATGCCATATGTTCCCAGATTGATGCGGAGAGCTACCGGGAATTAGTTAAGGACAGGCAAAGGGAACTTTTTGAATATATCCAGTCGCTGGGTGCAAAGGTCAAGCTCCATATATGCGGGAACATCACTCACCTGCTTGAGGATATCGGGGAACTTAAGCCGGATATTGTGGATATCGACTGGATGGTAGATATGCAGGAAGCATATGACAGACTGGGCGAATGCATAGTCCGTTGCGGTAATCTGGATCCGGTTTCGATCATCCAGGACCAGGATGCAGAAGCAATCGCAAGGGAATCAGAGGCCCTTTGCAGGCAGGAAGCGGGGAGGCCTTTCATCCTGTCTGGTGGCTGCGAGATAACCGTAAACACACCTGAAGAACACCTGAAAGCCATGCGCACCGTCTCCCTGAAATCGAATTAAGCATTAACTACTAACTAATAAGCAATAAGCAAATTATGCGACCCTACATCCTTTCAGAAACGCACTGGTCAGATATCAGTGAACAGGAATTCGACCTGGCCATCCTTCCATGGGGGGCCACCGAAGCACACAATTTCCACCTGCCCTATGGTACAGACAATTACGAAACAGAAACCCTGGTTTTTGAAGCGGCCCGGATGGCCTGGGAAAAGGGAGCGAAGGTGATCGTACTGCCCACCATTCCACTTGGGGTGAATACAGGTCAGTCCGATATATATATGACCCTGAATATGAATCCCTCCACCCAGCAATCCATTCTGGAGGATCTTGCGGAAAGCCTTGATGCTCATGGCCTGGAGAAACTTCTTATTGTGAATGGTCACGGTGGGAACGATTTCAGGCAGATTCTCCGGGAGGTTGGGGCAAACTACCCTGACCTGCTTCTGGCCACCTGCAACTGGTTCCAGTCGGTGGACCAGAGTAAGATTTTCGAAAACGACGGTGGACATGCCGATGAAATGGAAACCAGCCTCATGTTATACACACATCCGAAGCTGGTAAAATCACTGGACCAGGCAGGTCCCGGAAAGGCAAAGAAATTCAGCGTGGAGGCCCTGAATGAATCCTGGGCCTGGACGGAGCGAAAATGGACCCGTTGCACGGATGATACAGGGGTGGGCGATCCCCGGAAGGCCACCCTGGAAAAGGGAGAACAATACTTCCGCGAGGCCACGGCAAAACTGGCATCACTTTTTGTTTCACTCTCCAACACGGATGATGCGGAGCTCTATAAATAGCCTGCCGACTAGTTTAATTTTGTTCTAAAAGGATTTATTGCAAAATTATCCCACTAACTCTTACAGGCTTATGTCGCTTGATCGAAGAACCTTCCTGAGAACAGGTATGGCAGGTTTTGGAAGTATTCTGCTTATGCCATCCTGTTTGAGCAGGACTAGCTCCTCCTGGCTCTTTTTCACCAACGAAGAGGCCGCCTGCGTAATCGCACTTGCCGAACAGATTATTCCTGAGGATGAACATGGCGGAGGTGCCACTGAAGCGGGTGTGATCCACTATATTGACCGTCAGCTGATGGCTGTTTTTGATTACGATCAGGTGATCTACCAGCAGGGGATTTCCGCTCTGCAGCAATGCTGCCTCCAGCTCCACGGCTTACGTTTTGAGAAGCTTGATAAGGATGTCCAGTACAGCCTGTGCATAGCCATGGAGGAAGGTGGACTGCAGGAGGAAATCTGGGGTGATTTGAAGCAGGAGCGTTTTTTTAAGCTGGTCCTCAGCCACTCCATGCAGGGATTCTATGGTGCCCCCAGGCATGGAGGAAACAAAGATTATATGAGTTATCAAATGATGGGTCTCGATTTCCCACTGGTTGTGGGACGTAACCATTATGAACAATTAAGCTGACAGACCATGGCCAATACGCATGTCAATGCAATCATTGTAGGCGCAGGTGCGGGAGGAGGCGTGGTAGCCAGGGAGCTGGCAGAACACGGACTTTCGGTGGTGCTCTTTGAACGGGGAGGCTGGCCCGACTATGATAAGCACATCAATGACGAACTCATATCCCAGCGGACCCAGGTTCTGGGCTCCGCCTTTGGGCCGGATCACAGGAAGAATCCCAGGGTAAGTATACAGCAGGACGGATCCAAAAGGGTGGTCACACCCATCACCGGGGCTTATGGTCACAATGCCGCCTGTGTGGGATCGGGCACTGTATCCTATGGGGCTATGGCCTGGCGTTTTATGCCGGAGGATTTTAAATTGAAATCGACTTACGGTATGGTGGAGGGTTCGACCCTGGACGATTGGCCGATCACCTATGAGGATCTGGAACCGTATTACGAAAAGGCTGAATGGGAAATTGGCGTATCGGGTGATGACAGCCAGAATCCCTTTGCTCCTCCCCGAAAAAAGCCACAGCCTATGCCTCCCTTTGAATACAGCAGGGAGGGCGGAATACTGGCAGAAGCCAGCAGCAGGCTGGGACTGCATCCTTTCCCCATACCCATGCTCAGGAATTCTGTACCCTACAATGGTCGTCCGGGCTGTATTCGTAACCGGACCTGTGTTGGTTTTGCCTGTCCGGTGGATGCAAAAAACGGCACTCAGAATACGGTTATACCCACCGCCATGGCCACGGGGAATTGCCAGGTCCGCACCCATTGCCAGGTGGCCGAGGTGATGAGTGATACTTCCGGCCGGGTCACGGGCATCAAATATTTTGACAAAAACGACAGGGGACAGATCCAGACGGCCGATCTGGTGATTCTGGCTGCATCGGCCACCGAGACCGCCCGCCTTATGCTAAATTCCAGGTCTGAGCTTTACCCCCGGGGGCTGGGGAACAGGTACGACTGGGTGGGTCGCAACCTGCAGGGACATGCCTACACTGGAGCTGCAGGACTATTTGATTTTGAGATTACCGATTTTGCGGGCCCGGGAGCATCCTTTGCAATCTGTGATTTTAACCATCATAACGAAGGAATTATCGGAGGTGGTATGCTGGCCAATGAGTTCAATCCCATGCCATATCTTTTTACCAGAAATCGTCCTCCCGGAGCCAGGGGCTGGGGAAGGGAACATAAGGATTTCCAAATGAAGAATATCAAGCGGACCTGTGTTGTACAGGGACCCATCCAGGAGATTCCAAATTTTGAATCGAGGATTACAGTAGATCCTTCGGTGACCGATTACTGGGGTATTCCGGTGGTGGCCATGTCTGGCAGCCGGCACCCCATCGACTACGAAAACTGCAAGTTTCTGTCCTCCAGGGCCGAGATGATTTTGAAAGAAGCAGGAGCCTATCAGACCTGGTTGCGTTTAGGGGGACGCGGACTCAGCGGGGGACAGCACCAGGCAGGAACGGCACGTATGGGCGACGATCCGCAGACCTCTGTGTGCAATCGCTACGGACAGGTGCATGGAATAGACAACCTGTTTGTTGCAGATGGAAGCCTGTGTGTGACCAATGGAGGATTTAACCCCGTCCTCACCATCATGGCACTGGGATACTGGGTGTCCGATTATATTACCCGGAACTGGACCGGAACCCAATTCAAGTCGTGATGCGAAGAAAGCGTAAACATAAGAAAGCCCTGGTGGTCATTTCGCTTCTTTCAGTTTTGTTGCTGGGACTCTTCGGCGGATATGCTGGCTGGAACTCGGCAAGACCTGAGCGAACCTGTGCCTCCTGTCATGAAATTGTCCCTTCCCTGGAGGTCTGGCAACAAAGTGCCCACCGGGATGTGAAATGTGTGGATTGTCACGGAACGGCCCTGGGGAATGGATTTCACAGTCTGAAGGAAAAATCAGGCATGTTGTTTTTACATTTCCGGGATGACCCTGCAAAGGAGAGGGTGCAGCTCAACGAAGAGGGTGTGCTCCAGGTGATGGAGGCCTGCATAAAGTGTCACCGCGATGAGTATAGCTCCTGGAAGGCAGGTGGCCATTCGGCCACCTATGCCGATATCTTTCTTAATGAAAAGCACAACTCCATGGAGCGGCCCTATCCCGATTGTCTCCGCTGTCACGGCATGTATTACGACGGGACAATAGCCGATCTGCTGGAACCCGTCTCCACCACCGGGCCATGGAAACTGAAACAGGTCGGGAAAGCAAAGCAGGCGGTTATTCCCTGCCTGACCTGCCACCCCATACATATGGAAAATGAACCCATGGCTCACCCCGGGTCCATGGACGATCCTCAATCCATTTTTTATGAACGGGAAGAGCGTAATCCTCTCACGGGTCTTTACCTTCGATCCGACCGGATGCACCTCCGGGCCGATAAGCTCCGGAAACCTGACATCTATGATGGAGATATTCCAGTACTGGTTTCCGATGATCCACTGCAGCGCATCTGCATCCAGTGCCATTCCCCCAACTGGTCCCACCAGGCGGGTACCGAGGATGACCGTACTCCGGTGGGTGTGCATGAAGGAATAAGCTGCAGAGGCTGTCACAGGGGACATTCCAACGATCCCCGGAATGCCTGCAAGACCTGTCATCCGGCAGTAAGCAGCTGCGGTCTGGATGTAATGACCATGAACACGACCTATAGGAACAGGGAAAGTCCCAACAACATTCATAGTATGTTCTGCCTGGATTGTCATGACCCCATTCCTGAACCATAGACCCGGGTCCTGTGAGAAGGCTCAGTTTTTTGAACAGTGCAGCTTGAACAGCACTTGATACTACTCCTAACCAATAAAACAGACGAAACGATCATGAATAGCATTAAGAGTCGATTAATTAGTTTACTGCCAGCAAAGCTTATTTGTAAACTTGAGTTTAAAAGACAAAAATTCTATGGATTTAACGAAAGGCCTGTAGAATATAGTTTTGTATTCAAACATCTTTCAAAATTATATCCCCACACCATTCTTGATGTGGGATCTGGCAGTACCTCAATGCCTCACATGATGCGCAGCTGTGGCCCGCTTGTAACAGCAGTGGACAATATAAAGGACTTTTGGCCTTCCGGAATGTCAAACAGGCATTATCACATACTGGATAAAGACATAACAAAAGGAGGGATTAAGGGTAAATACGATCTTATCACCTGTGTAAGCGTTTTAGAGCATATCATTGATCAGGACAAAGCCGTAGAAAACATGTTCGATCTTCTAAACGACGACGGTCATTTAATTATCACCTGTCCCTATACGGAGAAAGACTACATAGAAAATGTATATGAGCTTACCGATTCAAATGCTTATGGCAAAGATATTCCATATTTATGCCGGTCATATTCCAGGAAAAATTTAGACGCCTGGATAAAAAACAGGGGACAGATTGTCGAACAGGAATTTTGGCAGTTCTGGAGTGGAAAGTATTGGTCTACAGGAACTCAGATCATACCACCTGTTGAATCAAATAAGAAGCATCAATTAACTTGTATTTTAATTAAGAAACTGTAAGCCCGCATCGAAGGATATGAAACGACGGAAATTTCTGAACACTGCCAGTATGCTGGGAGAGGCCTGGCTGAAGGTGCTGCAATCCATCTGGCCCCTGTGGCCAGGGATCAGGAACAATCCAACCTGGCCAGGCGAATGAAAGAAATCTGCCAGAAGGAATGACGATTTTCCCCACCGGAACATTTAAATTAATTTCTTGTTATTTATCTATATCACATTGAAAAAGAGACGCAAAATGAATACTTTTGCAATTCCTAAACATCATCAATAATAATACAGAGAATCATGCAGTTTAAATCAAAAGTTGAATCAGCTTTTTACAAAATTTCCGGTGAACCGGAGATCACTACCAACATTCCCTACATTATGGTGGAAAACTTTCCGCTGATGGGAATGTTGG
>CAYWGP010000014.1:0-59755 GCA_964458155.1 uncultured Bacteroides sp. | reverse complement strand
TCAGGAATGCCGAATACCCACCACCGGCAATATATTCCTCCAGGGAAAAAGGATCGATGACTCCGCAGGACCCCATAACGATCCGCTTCTGCAGTGCAAAATATGGGATCTGATCAAGGGAAGGAACATCCTGCCAGGGTTCCTGTCCTTCACGAATAAGCTGACCGATCACATTCTGATCGGGAACCACATGGTGGGAGAGGTCGTCCAGCAGGGAGGAGACCTTCTCAGCTGTGATTCTGCTAAAAAAAATGCGGGTACGTCCGGGCAGCTGTACCGAAACAACCGGATCTTCAGAGCTCAGTCCAATGCTTCCGGTTTCGGCCAGGTCAATTTCAATGGAACGATCAGAGGCATATTGCTCAATGGCTTCCAATGTCTTCAGGGATCCTGCAACAATCCCTGAAGTAGAGCTGTTCACCATCACCAGTGGCCTGGTGATCCTGATCTTTTGTATCAATTCTGCCTGGTGCAGCTCTTCGGAATTCAGCTCAGACAGATCATGATGAGCCAGCTTCAGTAGAAATTCTTTATCTGTCTGCATCTTCCCTGTATTGATTGATAATCTCTCTTACCTCCTTCACCGAGATCCCCGAATGATAAACACCATTCACCGACATAACAGGCGATTGTCCGCAGGCTCCGATACAGGATTGTACCTCCAGGCTAAAGAGCCCTTCACGGGTGGTTTCTCCATCATTGATTTCCAGCAATTTGCCTATCTCATTCACCAATTCTCCCGATCCGCTCATGTGGCACGAAGTACCATTACAGAGAACAATGTGATAATAGCCCCTGGGGGAAAAGGTGAACTGGTTGTAGAAGGTGGCCAATCCATAAACCTTACTGCTGGGAAGAGAGAGATGTAAGCTTATTCGGGAGATGGCCTCTTCAGAGATATAGCCAAATTCATCCTGCATGGCCTGAAGCAAAGGAATAAGCGCATTCCTTTTTATCTGCGGGAAACGTACAAGAATTTCTTCTATTCTCACTGTATCATCGGCCATAAAACAGAATCAGTATCAACTTTTTAATGCAGATTTTCTGCTAATTTCACAGAACGCTCAAAGATATTGATTATGTTTGTTATTTGAAAAACAGTAATTAATTTGAATAGATTATAAATTAATGCAGCTGGCCTGATTTTATTAACTTTAGCTCGATTGGAATGACACTGTTAAAAAAGGAGATAAAGATATGCCTGGGGAGCTCCTGTTTCAGCCGGGGTAACAAACAGACTCTCCTGGTAATTCAGCGTTACCTGAAAGACCACCAGCTGGAACGGGACGTAATCCTTAAAGGGAACCACTGTTTTAGTAACTGCAATTCAGGCCCGGTATTGCAGATCGGTCAAAAGGTGTACGAACAGGTTAACAGTGAGAATGTCCTGGAATTGCTTGAAAACGAATTTGGAGAGATGTAAATAAGCCCTATGGAAGCCCTCCTGAAAATAAACAATGAAACCTGTATCGCCTGTTATGCATGTGTAAGAGCCTGCCCGGTGAAAGCCATCAGGGTGAAGACCGAACAGGTTAAGCCCGAGATCATCCCCGAAAGGTGTATCGGATGTGGTAGTTGTGTAGCTGTCTGCGGCCCGGGTGCCATTGAAATAAGGAATTCCAAAGATGAACTTAAAAGGATTCTGGGAGCTGGCAATAAGGTTGTCGCACTTGTGGATCCCTCCATTGCCGGAGAGTTTCCCGATATTACAGACTACAGGAAATTTGTGCAGATGCTTCGTACACTGGGATTTCAATTCGTCCATGAAGTGGCATTTGGGGTTGACCTTGTGGCCAGGGCTTACAAAAAACTTTTTGAAGAGAGCAAAGGGAAATACTACATCATGTCAAACGATCCGGTAACAGTTTCCTTTGTTGAAAAATTCAGACCCGGACTGGTACCCAACCTGGCTCCCCTTTTGCCTCCAGTGGCCGCAACTGCCAGGGTGGTGAGGAAAATTGCCGGCGATGATGTAACACTGGTCCATATCAGTCCCCTGATTGCCAGTAAAGATGAGATCAGGCGATTCGAAGGAGAAAGCCGCATCGACCTGGCCATCACATTTGTTGAACTGAGGGAGCTCTTTTCGGAAGCCAATATTCATGAAACTGATCTTGAGTACAGTGATTTTGATGCTCCACTGGGCTATAAAGGCTCCTTTTTCCCTGTGGCCAGGGGTATAATCCAGGCAGCCGGTATCGAGGAAGAACTTCTCCTCACACCTGTAATCACTGTGGAAGGTAAAGGGATGATTGATGCCCTTGATGAATTTGAGGAAAACATCGGAACCATCAAGCACCATTTCAATCTGTTTTATAAGGAATTTCTCATGGGCAGGGGAACCAGTGCAGGCGGTCTCAGGTTCCTCAGACAGAGCCAGCTCATCAAATATGTGGAAAAGCGTCTGAAGACACTTGACAGGAATGAATGGGAGGCCAGCATAACTGAATTTGCCATGTTGGATCTGACACGCACATTCAGAACCGACGACCAAACCCTTCCTGTACCATCGGAAAAAACGCTTAACAAAATACTTAAGGAAATTGACCAGCAAAAACCCTTTGAGGTGGGTTGCGGTGCATGTGGCTATAACAGCTGTAAAGATTTTGCCATTGCCATTGCCCAGGGCCTGGCTATACCCGAGATGTGCAATACCTATGCCTCCAGGAACAGACAGGATCATATCCAATCCTTGAAGATCAGCAATGAAAAACTGGCTCAGGCACAGGACGCTCTTAAGAAATCAGAAAGGGCGGCTCAAAAAGAAAAGGAAGCTGCCAGGGAGGCTTCAGAAATTGTCCGCCGCATGCTTCATAAGCTGCCCTCCATGGTGGTCATCTGCGATATGAATCTGAAAATAATTCAGACCAATGACAGCTTTATCGCCATGCTTGGAGAAGATGCCAGGGAGATCAACGAGGTGGTGCCCGGACTTGAAGGTGCAGATTTGAAGACTCTTCTCCCTTACAATTTTTACAACCTCTTTACCTATGTGCTTGCTCATAACGAATCCATCACCAACAGAGATATTCATCACGACGGCAAATTGTTGAATGTAAGTGTTTTTGTCATAGAAAAAGATAAGATTGTTGGAGCGGTAATCCGTGATATGTCAGCACCCGAAGTGCAGAAAGAAGAGGTCGTAAAGCGGCTTAACGAAGTGATTGACAAGAACCTGGGGCTGGCGCAGCAAATTGGTTTTATTCTGGGTGAAGGTACTTCAGAAGCGGAACGGATGCTCAATTCAATTATCGAATCATATAAGCCCGGGAAGGACAATCGATGAGCGGTAAATTTTATATTGAGGTTGCGTGCAATCAGCGCAACTTCGGTAACGAGCGTATCTGCGGAGATGTGTTTCTCAGCCGTAAGGTGAAAGAAGAGAATCGCACCATCGTGATCCTGTCCGATGGTATGGGGCATGGAGTCAAGGCCAATGTCCTGGCCACGCTCACAGCCACCATGGCTGTGAATTTCACTATCGAGCATAAGGCCGTAGAAAAAATTGCTGAGATCATCATGAATACGCTGCCTGTATGCAGTGAACGCCAGATGAGCTATTCCACATTTACCATCGTGGATATTGAACATGATGGTACCATCAATATCCTGGAGTTTGACAATCCCCAGACCATTATCCTCAGGGACAACAAGCCCTTTGATCCCGGATGGAAAATTCTGACCCTGGAAAGCGAAAAAAATGGAGGAAAGGAGATTCAATCCTGCCAGTTTGAGCCCAGGAAAGAGGACAGGATCGTGTTCTGCAGCGATGGCATTGCACAGTCTGGATTGGGAACCGACAAATATCCCCTTGGATGGGGACGGGATAATATGCAGGAGTATGCCATTAAACTGGTTCAGAACAGCCCGAAAATATCCGCTTCCAAGCTTGCCATGAAAATGGTAAATATGGCACATCAGAACGATGGCTACTCATCCAAGGACGATACAAGCTGTGCCAGCATTTACTTCCGGAATCCGAGGAAGCTGATGATTATCACAGGCCCCCCCTATGAAGAAGAGAATGATAAGGAGCTGGGTGAAACAGTGAGGGCATTTAAAGGGAAGAAAGTAGTCTGCGGTGCCACCACTGCAGATATTATTGCCCGTGAACTGGATGTGGAAATTGAAGACAGCCTGGTATTTGAAGATCCTGAGCTGCCACCCGTATCACACATGGAGGGAATTGATCTTGTTACCGAAGGAATTCTGACCATCACCAAAGTCACCCGGATCCTCAAGGAATTTTCACCTTCTTACTCATTGGGTAAGGGGCCGGCCGAACGGATTGTAAAACTGTTTCAGCAAAGTGATGAGATTCATATTATCATAGGAACCAGGGTAAATATCGCCCACCAGGATCCTAACCTACCCATCGATCTGGAAATCAGAAGAACAGTTGTAAAGCGAATGGCCAGGTTGCTGGAAGAGAAATTTCTCAAAGAGGTTACTATCAGGTATATCTGAGCCGATTCCCGGAATATTTAAACAAATATCCCTCTGGGGTGTATTATTTCTTGGCACGCTTATTGTCATAAGGTGAGACCGGTTCTGCTCAGACGGAGCTGACAGAATGACTGCTAATTGTGTATTAAAAGCCAGGAGAAGCTGATGATTCCCATTGACGAAGAGACTGAATATATCCCTTTGCTTTCCCAGGAGGAAGAGGAGGACCTGAAAAAAGTTAACATCCCCGATGTGCTGCCCATATTGCCATTGCGTAATACGGTATTGTTCCCGGGAGTGGTGATTCCCATCACCGTAGGCAGAGATAAATCCCTGAAACTGGTTCAGGAAGTATATAAGAAAAATAAGATTCTGGGAGCTGTAGCCCAGAAGGACGGCACCATTGAGGATCCTGAACTGGATGATCTGTACAGAATAGGAACAGTGGCCCAGATCCTTAAAATCCTTGAGATGCCCGATGGATCCACCTCGGTTATAATACAGGGCAGGAAACGCTTTACACTCAATGATCTGCTTACCGAAAAGCCATATCACGTGGCCCGGATTACCCCGCTGGAGGATGAAGAGGATGAACCTGCCGGCGAAGCTAAAGCTGTGGCTGCAGCCCTGAAAGAACTGTCAATCAAAATTATCAGGCTCTCTTCAAATATTCCGACAGAGGCAACATTTGCCGTAAAGAACATTGAGAGTCCCTCTTTCCTGGTAAATTTCCTGGCTTCCAACAGTGAACTAAGCCTGAAACAAAAACAGGATTTACTGGAAACCAACAGTGTGGCAAAAAGAGGATTTACACTGCTGGAGAGTCTTTCCAATGAGGTACAGATGCTGGAACTGAAGAACGATATCCAGACCAAGGTAAAAAGCGATCTGGACCAGCAGCAACGGGAATTCCTTCTGCATCAGCAAATGAAAACCATTCAGGATGAGCTTGGAGGATCGCCCCAGGACCAGGAAGTACTTGATTTCAGAGAAAAAGGCAAAAAGAAAAAATGGAGTAAGGAAGTTGCTGCCGCTTTTGAGAAAGAACTGGACAAGCTGCTCAGACTGAATCCTGCCACCGGTGAATATTCGGTTCAGGTTAACTATATCCAGACCCTGGTTGAGCTTCCATGGAATGAATACACCAGGGACAATTTTAATTTGAAACGTGCCAGCCGCATCCTTGATAAGGACCATTTCGGTCTTGAAAAAGTGAAAGACAGGATCCTGGAGCACCTTGCGGTGCTCAAACTGAAAGGGGACCTTAAATCGCCAATCCTTTGCCTGGTAGGCCCCCCGGGAGTCGGGAAAACTTCTCTTGGGAAATCCATTGCCTCAGCCCTGAACAGAAAATATGTCAGAATGTCACTGGGAGGGCTTCATGATGAGGCTGAAATCAGGGGCCACCGGAAAACATATATAGGTGCCATGCCTGGCAGGGTGATCCAGAGCCTGAAGAAGGTTAAATCGTCCAACCCTGTTTTTGTGCTGGACGAGATCGACAAAGTGGGAAGAGGTGCCCAAGGAAACCCTGAATCTGCTCTTCTGGAGGTCCTGGATCCCGAACAGAACAACAATTTCCACGACAACTTCCTGGAGCTGGACTATGACCTTTCCAAGGTTATGTTTATTGCCACTGCCAATACTACCGCCGGTATTAATCCGGCCCTGCTTGACAGAATGGAGATTATTGATCTCTCGGGATATATTGTGGAGGAGAAAATTCAGATTGCTAAGAGACACCTGATTCCGGATCAGATCAAAAATCACGGCTTAACTAAGCAGCAGTTCTCCATATCCTCCAAGGTACTGGAGCAGATTATAGAAGGTTATACCCGGGAATCGGGAGTGAGGCAACTGGATAAGCAAATTGCCAAACTGGTACGGGTAATGGCCAGGCATATTGCTTTTGAAGAGGACTATGAAAAGATACTCTCCGGCAAAATGGCTGCACAAATCCTGGGCCCCCCCAGGTTTATAAGGGATAAATACGACGGCAACCAGCATGCAGGTGTGGTAACAGGACTGGCCTGGACCGCTACCGGTGGTGAGATTCTTTTTGTGGAGACTTCTCTGAGCCAGGGAGAGGGTAAACTTACCCTGACCGGAAATCTGGGGGATGTGATGAAAGAGTCAGCAGTACTTGCTCTGGAGTATCTGAAATCGCACGCTTCAAAGTTTTCCCTCAAAACGGAAGTTTTTAAGAAATACAATGTTCATATTCATGTTCCTGAAGGAGCTATTCCCAAGGATGGCCCCTCTGCGGGGGTGGCCATGATGACCTCAGTGGCCTCGGCATTTACACAGAGGAAAGTACGGGGAAATTGTGCAATGACCGGTGAAATTACATTGAGGGGAAAGGTGCTTCCTGTTGGAGGTATCAAAGAGAAAATTCTCGCTGCCAAAAGAGCCGGGATCACTGATTTAGCCATCTCCCTTGAGAATAGAAAAGACGTGGAGGAAATCAATGAAATCTACCGGAAAGGTTTGAATTTTACCTATGTAAATGATATTTCGGGACTTATGGACTTTGTCCTTCTTCCCGAACTGGTGGATCAAGCCATGGACATCAGCTAGCAGATCAAGAGCTTGGCTGTTTCAGTACCGTGTGCTTTCTTTATTTTCACAAAATAGATACCGCAGGGCAAGCCCTTACCTTCCAGGTCAGAAATGGTAAAATTTTCTTTTTCCTCGGATCTCAGTTTGTATACAGGCATCCCTTCAAGGTTAAATACTTCTACCATGGCGGCTGGTTTAGTTGTGAAAATTGACTCTATCAGTGGACTAAAATAAAGTCTGTCGCAGTCAAAGCAAAGAGAATACATACTTATTGTGTGAACCCTTGGTTTTGGGAAATGAACCCCTTAATATCAGGGATAAACTACTTAGCGGGTAAATGTCGATTCCAGCAAGCGGATCTTCTGGGCCGGTATTTTGATTGAGCATGACCTGCCCGGGGGATATTCAAGGAGGCAGCTGCAACTTTTGCGGTCGACCTTGGAAAGATATTTCAGATTCAGCAAATAGGAACGGCTGGCACGGAAAAAGGTATTTCCGTTAAGCATCTCCTCAATGGTCCCGAGGTTCTGAGTAATAATCTCGATGCTGCCCCGACTTAGATGAATATGCGTATAATTGCCATCGGCCTTACAATAGACCACTTCCGAAGGATCTATGAGAATATAACCCGACCGGGTATTAAGCTTAAGCCTGGGAGGGTCGTTACCCTTTAGTACAGCAAGCAGTTCCTGTAAATTCTGTTCATGAGCCTTTCTCCCCTTTTTGCGAAATCGCTCGATGGCATTGTCCAGCTCCTCCTGGTGAACAGGTTTCAGGATGTAATCAAAAACCGAATTCCTGATGGCCTGGATGGCATAATGTTCAAAGGCGGTAACGAAGATAATTCCGGGATCGTCTCCACTCTGTTGAACCTGTTCTATAAAATTGAATCCATCCTTTTCGGGCATCTGAATATCCAGGAGTACCAGATTTGGATGCTCTGTACGCATCAGAATCAAGGCCTCATCCACAGTTCCTGCGGCCCCGACGACAGTGACGCCTTTGGTACCCTGCAGCATGTAACTGAGCAACTCCCTGGCTTCAGGTTCATCATCTACCAACAGTATTTTCAACACCTCCTCCATGCAACGATGGGATTCTCATTTCTTTTCAGGCGCAAGTTATAAAAATCCCCGTAGGACAAAAAACGTGGTCAAGCTGAGCACATTTAAAAAAATTTTAGTAACCTTCAGCAATATTATGCTGTAAAAACAGTATGTCTGACAATAATCTGCATAGAACCACAGCTACCTTTGGTACCCTGCCGGTTTTTATAACTGCCATCTCTACCATCCTGGGAGCCATACTCTTTCTGAGATTTGGATATGCCGTGGGTCATCTGGGATTTGTAGGGGTGATGGGGATCATTTTCCTGGGACATATGGTTACCATCCCCACAGCCTTGGCTGTTGCTGAAATTGCAACCAATCAAAAGGTTCAGGGGGGCGGCGCCTACTACATCATCAGCCGCTCTTTTGGAATGAATATCGGATCGGCCATCGGCATTACCCTGTATCTCAGCCAGGCCATCAGCGTGGCTTTTTATGTAATCGCATTTTCTGAAGCCTTTGATCCGCTCATCAGGTATCTTCACTACGAAATCAATACACCTCTGATCGATAAAAGGTGGATCGGACTGGCCAGCATGACCCTGTTGTCCCTGGTCATCCTCACCAGGGGCGCAAAAATTGGAATGAGAGCGCTCTATTTTGTTGTGGCCCTTCTTTTTACCTCCCTGCTCTTCTTTTTTCTTGGGAAATCAAATGTGCCGGATCAGCCCTTTGTTGTAAATGCACATATTCAGAATCCGGACAATTTTTTCTTTGTATTCACCATTGTCTTTCCAGCATTTACCGGATTAATTGCCGGTTTGGGACTCTCCGGCGACCTGCGTAATCCAAGCAAATCCATACCCAACGGAACGCTCTGGGCCACCATTGGCGGATTTATCGTCTACATTCTGGTGGCCTATAAACTGGCCATCAGTGCTTCACCGGAAGACCTGGCCTCAGACCAGCTCATAATGGAGAAGATTGCCCTCTGGGGCCCCATTATTCTAATCGGACTGGCGGCAGCATCCCTCTCATCAGCTCTGGGCTCCATTATAATTGCCCCCCGCACCCTGCAGGCAATGGGTTATGACCAGGTATTCCCCGGTCCACGCATGAACAACTGGCTATCCCGTGGCAAACAAAAAGATAATGAACCCACCAATGCCGGATTGATAAGCATCATCATTGGATTTGTTTTTGTGGCATTTGGAGACATTGATTTCGTGGCAAAGATTATTTCCATGTTCTTCATGGTTACTTACGGGGTGATTTGCCTGATCTCTCTGCTGGAGCATTTTGCTGCCGACCCCTCCTACCGGCCTACCTTCAAATCAAGATGGTATCTTTCCCTGCTGGGGGCAGCCACATCATTCTGGCTGATGTTTAAAATGAATGCACCCTATGCCCTGCTCTCCCTGATCGTAATGGGCGGTATTTATATCATGGTTAGCAGTTACAAAAAGCAGGAAAAAGGTCTGGCCAATCTGTTTCGCGGAGTGGTGTTCCAGGCAAGCAGGCAATTACAGATTCTTGCACAAAGGGCCGACCGGGAAGATCTCGATGTCCACTGGCGACCCTTTACCATCTGTGTTTCACAGGATACCTTTATGCGCAGAAGTGCTTTTGACATCCTGAGATGGATCTCTTTCAAATATGGGTTTGGAACCTATATCCATTATATCAAGGGCTTTCTCACCGAGGAAACCAATAAGGAATCCAAGGAGGTTCTTAATAAGCTGATAAATCTGGCAGCAGGAAGTAAAAACCGGGTCTACCTGGATACCATTATCAGTCCATCCTACACCTCGGCAATCGCCCAGGTAATCCAGCTGTCGGGAATCTCCGGAAAGGGAAATAATATGATCCTGTTCGAGTTTTCCAAAACCGAGCCCGAAGCCCTGCAGGAGGCCCTGAACACCCATGATATACTTTTTGCCACCGGCTTTGATCTTTGTGTAATGAGTACCTCCTACAAAGGATTCGGATACATGAAGCAGATTCATATATGGATAACCCCGGCCGATTTTGACAATGCAAACCTGATGATCCTGCTGGGTTATATTATTCTGGGGCATCCCGAATGGAAGGAGGGTATTATAAAGATCTTTGCAATCTATCAGCCTGAAGCGGTCACACGCCGGAAGGAAGAGCTGAAACAGCTGATAAAAGAGGGCCGGCTGCCCATATCAATGGCCAATATTAAGCTGATTGTCGCAGAGGGAGATAAAGGTACACGGGAGATCATAGGAGAGGTTTCAGTAGATTCAGATCTGACCATTGTCGGCTTCCGGCAGGAGCAACTCACTACCGAAGGATACAAGCTCTTTACGAATTATGACAAGCTTGGGAACGTGCTATTCGTCAGTGCCAACAAGAAAAAAGAGATAAACTAAAACACTACCTTTGAATAAAAAGCAGATGGAAAAAATTGCTGTCTTTCCGGGATCATTTGATCCTTTTACCGTGGGTCATGAGAACATTGTATTGCGCGCAGTGGATCTGTTCGACCACATTATTGTTGCCATAGGGATCCACTCCACCAAACAGCCCCTTTTAAAAATTGAAGCCAGGGTTGAGATTGTCAGGCAGATTTTTATTAATAATGAACGGGTTAGCGCTGATTCTTTCCAGGGATTGACAGTGGATTATTGCAGAAAAGTCAATGCCACGCATATGCTCAGGGGAATCCGGACATCGGCCGACTTTGAATATGAAAGGGCCATTGCTCAGATCAACAAGCAGATGTTGCCAGGGGTAGAATCCGTTTTCCTGCTGACAACTCCTGAACATACCCCCATTAATTCAACCATTATCCGTGACATCATCCGTAACGGTGGAGATGCTTCACAATTTCTTCCGGAGGGTGTGGATATCAAGAAGTACCTATGATACATTGCCGCTTATTTATTATCACCCTGCTGTTCCTGTGCAGCGGACACACTGTGGGTCAGACAGCCTCTGTACATGCAAGCGCCCAGGATTATGCCGGTCAAACAATACATACTAGCATCGCCTGGAATCCCTTCATTACCATACCAGAATTTTCGAACAGCGTGGTGTGCAATGAGAAGGGGGAATTTGACCAGGTCATACCACTAAAATCGCCAAGGGTAGTTCAATTCGAAACCGGTATCTACCAGGCCTACCTCTATATGGAGCCCGGATTCCATTATGAAGTGGTATTTCCCGACTTCATTGAAAAAAAGTGGAATGACCAGATATCTCCTTTCTATCAGCCCACTGCCCTTCCGCTTATTGTCAATTCACGAAGCCCTCTTTCCGGTGGGGAGAAAATTAACGGTTCAATGGATGTGAACCATAGCATTGCCAGCTTTGATTCTCTTTTTATTATTGCCAACAGGGAGATCATCAACCATCGTAAACTGGGGCAGCAATTGAATACCGACTCCATCATCCTGCAACTGGAAATCACCTTCACCAACGATAGTTCCCTTTTCTTTTCGGACTACAGACGCTTCAGATATGGAGCTTTAAAACTGAATGAGGGCAGGACCAGCATGGTGGATCTGAGCTGGGACTATCTTGGCCCTACCGTTATGGAATGGCATCCTGCATTTGTGGAATTGTTCAGGGTACTCTTTAAAGATTTTATCTTTTATTACGCAGGATCTGAAGAGGGTCAGAAATTCAGGAACCTGGTTAACAGGGACCAGCAGCTTCAGCAGGCCCGTCAGCTCGTAATAAATCATCCTGCTGTATGGAGCGACACACTTGCCGAAATGATCCTCCTGCAGGAATTTTCAGAGTTATTCTACAGGGGTGAGTATCATAAAGAGGCCATCCTTATTATGCTCGATTCCATGTCCCTTGAGCCAGTCACCCCCGAATTCGGTATTTATGCATCCCAGTTAAAGCAGAAACTGTCCAGCCTGGTAACCGGGAACTCTCCTCCGGCGATCACCCTGAAGGACCTTGAGGGAACACCCCTTTCACTCGGCGATTTCGAAGGCAAGTATACCTACCTGTTTTTTGGCACCACCGATCACTATGGCTGTATGATGGAATACCCCTTTCTTCAATCCTACATTGAAAAACATGCTGCCTATTTGAATGTAGTAACTGTGATGACATCGGAGGACCGGAATAAACTGGACGATTTTATGCACCGGAATGGATACAGCTGGACGGTCCTGCACTTCGAAGGGCAACCCGGCATTCTGGACGATTACATGGTAAGAGCTTACCCCACTGCCTACCTGATAGACCGGGATGGCAAACTTCTACTCTCACCCGCCACCCTGCCTTCGGAAGGATTTGAGCAGCAGTTATTTCGCATTATGCGTTCAAGGGGAGAAATCTGATCAGAGTAAATTCCTCATATAGAGAACATCCAGGATACTTGCGTAAGAATTCTCACGGATCTTACCAGTCTTCCCGGGTGTGACCCACCTGTAATCGCTGATGCCCTCTTCAGTCTGCAAGACCGGCTTTTCTTTTTTCGTATACCGCATTTCGAACCACCTGGTTTTTTTTAAAATATGCTTTTCTTTCAGCATATAGGTGTGGTAGGTAGACATAAGGGGTTCTACAATTTGAAGTCCTCGCAGACCTGTTTCTTCCTCTGCCTCACGCAGAGCAGCGCTTGCAAAATCCTCACCTTTTTCCAACTTCCCTTTTGGAAGGTCCCATACCCCGTTTCGGAAAATTGACAGGAACTCTCCCTGCTCGTTCATAATAAGCCCCCCACCGGCTTCTATCACATTAAAACAGGCCTTGAATTCCTCAAAGAGCATCACTATATCATCATGAAAAATATAGAGATTGTTAATCTGGTTCAGCGCAGCAAACATCCCTAATAGTTCACTTAACTCATAAATGTTATTGTACTTGTAGAAGAGGCCTTTATGTCTTGCAAAAGCCCTGGAAAAATCATCTCCAAAATATACCGTCCTATCGTTGAAAAATACCTTATACATGATTCCTGATACAATACCAAGTTACAAAAATACAAAACTATTGAAGGAACTGTTTAGTTTATTATTCACACATGCCTCGTATAAACATGGAAGCTTATTATGGCTTCCCATTTCCTGTTGTCATCCTTAAGTCTATTCTCACAAACCGATATATTAAACAAAGTCTTCTCTTTGGCAAGCGGGACATTTGCCATTTTCGATAGTGAAGGAATTTCCAAAAACCAGATGCCTGAAAATGTGATTCAATAAATCCAACACAATATAAGCGACCAAAAAAGCATCTGCTGAGCTTTAATTCAGGAGATGCCTAGTTTTTACAAGCTATCAGATTTACTTCTTCTTATCCGGTTTAGGAATATATCCATCTGACAGAGTTTCCATAAAGGCAAGGATGGCATCTTCTTCTGCATCTGTGAGTCCAAGATCTCCCAGTTCATCCGTATTCACGTTCTCCGCAACTTCCGGGGGAGGCCAGCTTTCTACATCCCGCGTATTATAAAAATGAACTACCTCTTTCAGGGATTTAAATACCCCGTTATGCATGAAGGCTTTAGGAAAATTGGGGGTTGGAGCTTTGGCCACATTCCGCAGGGTAGGCACCTTGTGTTTGCCCATATTTTCAGTTGCCCTCGCATCGTCAATACTTGCCAAAAATCCACCCAGTCCCAAATCGATCCAGTCTGCTCCATCAGGATTTATTGGTGATCCATCATCCAGAAATACCTGGTCCATCTGATAGAAAGGATTCTCAGGATTTTTGGGAGTTCCAAGATTATCAAATGTAAAGTCTGTAAACAGAGGAGCTTCCCCTCCTGGCCCCGGTTCACTCGGATGACAGGCACTGCACTTGCCTCCTCCTTCTCCTTCATTATTAAACAGCTCCAGTCCCCATGCTTCCTGGTCGGTAAGTTCAACCTCCCCAGCCAGGTAGGCATCATATTTTGATGAAAACTGGTTGACCTCTGAAGAAGCCTCGTAGGCAGCAATGGCCAGTCCAACCCGGTCAAAATTTTTGTCTATTTCCTCAGGAGTATCAAAACTGATTAATTCGCCCCACACCTCCTCCCATAAGTCCGCATATTTGGAAGCGGCGATAATCTTGAGTACTGCTTCCTTGCTCGCATTGTTTTGCTCCACGGGATTTAAAAAGGGCCCCAGTGCCTGGTCAGCTGCAGGATTTCCAAGGACCTCTCCGGTAGCGCGTCCATCCCAGAAATTCCCTCCGATAAACAACATCTCCTCATCGTCATAATGAAAAATCGGGCTAAGTGTAGCATAGGCAGCGCTGGGAGGCTTTCTGTTCCCAAAGCGCTCAGGAACTGCCCCACTGTAAACTGCTCCATGTTCATTGATCCCGGCAATGGGACCGGTAAATCCTACATTGGGAGCATGACATTCGGCGCAGGACATGCTTAAGGGATCAGAGATATTCTCAAAGAATAATGCCTTCCCCAGTTCTTCATTTGGAGTAAGTGGAGTTTCAAGTGCTGCCTCTGCAGTATTTAGCCCTGATACATCCTGCTTATCAAGAGATAGGTTTTCCGCGCAAGAAAAAAACAGCGTTCCGGCAATTGCAAGAAGAGCAGATAAGAAAAACATGGATTAAATTTTCATAGGTTTATGGTTTAGGTGAATACTAATATCTTTCAAGAACATTAGATGCTACTCTGATCACCAAACCATCCTCTCTTTTCCTTTGATTACACGGATTTTCCTGGAAATAATTTCCGGCACCTGTATGCCGGGTCGAATTCCATCCTACTAAATATAAGAAATAATAAGGTTCATTGCAATCGAAAGGAAAGGAGCAAAAAACTTTATACATTTGCTGAATGGCAGAAATTGATCGACACGTAGCAGGTTTGCTGCTGAGCAGTAAAGCTATTATACTTGAACCATCAAATCCCTTTACCTGGGCCTCGGGCTGGAAATCACCCATTTATTGTGATAACCGGATTACCCTCTCCTATCCGGAAACAAGGGGCTATATAAAGGAGGCATTCAGGACCACTATTCAGAAGCATATTGAGAGCCCCGACCTGATAGCAGGAGTAGCCACGGGAGCCATAGCCCAGGGTGCCCTGGTAGCTGATATCATGGACCTGCCCTTTGTTTATGTAAGGCCTTCAGCAAAAGAGCATGGCCGTCAGAATCTCATCGAGGGAAGGCTTCAGTCCGGTCAAAAGGTGGTCGTGGTAGAGGATCTGATCAGTACCGGCGGAAGTTCACTGAAAGCAGTGGAAGCTCTGCGGGAAGCCGGAGCAGAAGTACTCGGAATGGTCGCCATTTTCTCTTACGGATTTGAGCTGGCCGCCAAAAATTTCCGGGAAGCCGGAGTGGAATTACATACCCTTACCGATTATCATGTTCTTGTAGAGACAGCTTTGAGCACGGCTTATATTCAGCAAGACCAGGTGGAGATGTTAAAGCAATGGAGAAAGAATCCGTCCCAATGGAAGGGATAAGAAAAACGTATATAACATGAAGATAGAGAGCAAAATAGGGAAATCGGCCAGTCTTGACGAGCAGATCTATGTATTTATTGGCAATTTTCACAATTTCAAGGACCTGCTACCTGCCGATAAGGTATCGGGATGGGAAGCCTCGGAAGAAAAGTGCAGCTTCCAGGTGGATCCCCTGGGACGTACAGGCCTGATGATTGTTGAGAAGCAACCCTACTCCCTGGTTAAGATGAGTTCCGATCCGGAATTTTCCTCTTATCAGTTCACCATCTGGATCCAGCTTAAAAAGGTGGCCTCAGATGATACCCGGATTAAGATCACCATCGAACCTCTGGTCAGCAAAATGCTGCTGCCCATGCTCAGGCAGCCTCTGAAAAAACTTGCCGACGGGATTATAGATAAAATGGAAGCCTTCGATTTTACAAGCCAGGTCTAAGCAAAGTTCAGTTCCATGTTGATGGAGCCATGTCCGAAGTTGCGGATATCACCTTTACATTCCACCATCAGTTCCCCAAAGTCGTTAACCCCCCTGATTGTGCCTTCAATAAGCTCTTCACCCACTTTAAATACGGAGGGAACTCCTGCTTTAAAAAGCTTTTCCCTATATTCCTTCTCGAGAGTTTCGAAGGCTCCATCCTTTAATTCCTGGTATCTGTTAATCAAAGAGGATTCAACCAGCTCCCCAACTTCGGTAAGATCTGCTTTCCTGCCACTCTCCAGAGCCAGCGATGTTGCGGGTACCCGGAACTCAGGGAAAACTGTTTGATTCAGGTTCAACCCCAAACCAATCACTGTATGGGAGATACTGTTACCTGCGATTCCATGCTCGATCAGAATGCCGGCGATTTTTCCCTTTTCTGTCAGAATATCATTTGGCCACTTGATCGAAGAGGAAAGTCCCAGGATCTCCAGGGCATCACAGATGGCCAGTGAAGCCACTCTTGAAAGGTGAAATTGCCGGGAGGCTGACAAAAATGCAGGAAACAGGAGCAGACTCATTAACAGGTTCTCAGCCCTGTTGCTCACCCAGGAATGTTCTCCTAATCCCCTTCCAGCTTCCTGGTAATCAGCCACAACAACAGTTCCCTCATCCAGTACCTGATGCTTTAAGAGATCCGAAAGAAAGGAATTGGTCGATGGTAGACTGTCATGTTTGATCCATCTGTTTCTCATGGTACAATTTTTGACAAAGTAGCTACTGTAATCAACAATTCAAGCAGATAAATGTTAACGGCTAAATTGATTACCTTTGTTAATAAAAATCCAGATGGAGCAAGGCGATTCATTTAATACAGAGCAGAAGAGAGAGTTAATCCTCCAAGCCATCAGGGAGAAGAAGGGACAGCAAATCGTTTCCATCGATCTTTCTGAAGTTGAAAACTCGTTTTGCGACTGTTTCATCATATGCCACGGAGAATCTACTACCCAGGTGGGAGCAATTACAGATTCCATTGAAAAGAAACTGAAGGAAGAGGCTGGTATAAGGGCTCATCATGTGGAGGGCCAGCAGAACAGCCAGTGGGTGCTTCTGGACTATTTTGATATCCTGGTACATGTATTCCAGGAGGAGTTCAGATCATTCTACGGACTTGAAGAATTGTGGGCCGACGGGAAGGTAAAAATGGTGGCAGAAACACGTTAAAACAAAATTATGACAGATAAAAAAAATAACCCCGGCAATTTTCCAGGTGGCAATCCGGGGAACAGACCGGGAAATAAGCCGGGAACTCCGGGTAAACCCAAGTTTAATTCATACTGGGTTATAGGAATTATTTTGCTGGCTATGATAGGGCTTCAGTTTTTGGGTTCCGGATCAAATCTGAAAGAAATCGATTCAAATCGGTTTTTCCAGATCCTGCAGCAGGGCGATGTGGAGAAAATCGTTATAGTCAATAAAGAAAAGGTTGAGATATATATCAAACCTGAAAGACTCAGCGATGCACGCTATGAGGATATCAGGTCCAACAAGTCCAACTCCATGCTGGGTCAGCCTGTGCCTCAGTACTATTTCACCATCATCAGTCAGGATGTTTTTATGGGTGAACTCAACAGTGTAATGAATGAATTGCCGTCCGAGGATCGCCCCACCTATACGACTCTTACCCGAAGAAACTACATGGGTGAAATCATGCTGTGGGTGATCCCCTTTCTTCTAATTATGGGAATCTGGATTTATATGCTTCGTCGTATGGGAGGAGGTGGAGGCGCCGGTGGAGGCAATATCTTCAGCGTTGGCAAATCCAAAGCCCAGATCTTTGATAAGGAGACCAGCGTGAAAGTTGATTTCCATGATGTGGCCGGATTGGAAGAGGCCAAAGTAGAGATCAGGGAAATTGTGGAATTTTTGAAGAACCCCAAGAAGTTCACCGAACTTGGTGGGAAAATCCCCAAAGGTGCCTTGCTGGTAGGCCCTCCGGGAACAGGTAAAACCCTTTTAGCCAAAGCAGTGGCCGGAGAGGCCAGTGTGCCGTTCTTTTCTATGTCTGGTTCCGACTTTGTGGAGATGTTTGTAGGCGTAGGTGCTTCCAGGGTCAGGGACCTCTTTAAACAGGCCAAAGAGAAGGCCCCATGCATTGTATTCATCGACGAGATTGATGCAGTTGGTCGTGCCAGGGGAAGAAATCCAAATTTCGGGTCCAATGATGAACGTGAAAACACGCTGAACCAGCTCCTGACAGAAATGGATGGATTTGGAAGCAACAGCGGTGTCATTATCCTGGCAGCCACCAACAGGGCCGATGTACTGGACAAGGCATTGCTCAGGGCCGGACGTTTCGACCGCCAGATCCATGTGGAGTTACCAGACCTGAACGAGCGAAGAGCGATCTTTGATGTGCATATCAAACCCATCAAAATTGATAAATCGGTGGATGTTGACTTCCTGGCCAGGCAGACTCCCGGTTTTTCCGGGGCAGACATTGCCAATGTATGTAATGAATCGGCACTGATCGCAGCCCGAAAGGATAAGAAGACTGTTGATAAGCAGGATTTCCTGGATGCAGTGGACCGGATCATCGGTGGGCTCGAGAAGAAGAATAAGATTATCAAGGAGGATGAGAAACGCACTATTGCCTTCCACGAAGCGGGTCATGCCACCATCAGCTGGCTACTTGAACATGCAAATCCGCTTGTTAAGGTGACCATTATTCCAAGGGGAAGGGCACTGGGAGCTGCCTGGTATCTTCCTGAGGAAAGGCAGATTACCACCACCGAGCAGATGCTGGATGAGATGTGTGCCACCCTGGGAGGAAGGGCCGCAGAGGATCTGACCTTTGGGCGGATATCCACCGGCGCACTGAACGATCTTGAGCGGATTACAAAGCAGGCATATGCCATGATTTCCTACTTTGGCATGAGCGACAAAATTGGAAACCGCAGTTTTTATGATTCAAGCGGTCAGCAGGAATACTCTTTCAATAAGCCCTATAGTGATAAGACAGCTGAGGCCATTGATGAAGAGGTCAAGAACCTGATCGATTTACAGTATGAAAGGGCCAAAAGTATTCTTCAGAAAAATAAGAAGGGCTTAAAACAGCTGTCAGAGATTCTGCTCGAAAAGGAAGTTATCTTCAGTGATGATCTGGAGCAGATTTTCGGGAAACGACCCTGGAAAAGCCAAGATATCATTCCAAGAAAGAGAGAAGAGCTGCCGGAAAACAAAGAAGAGCTTCCGGAAAACAAAGAAGAGCTTCCGGAAAATAATGAGGCTGAAAAAGTGTAGTTGTGGAACCTAACCTGGTTCATATCTTTTCTTCAGGACAGCCCTACAAGGCTGAATTGGTAAAGCAGATGCTGACAGACCATAACATTCAGTCCTTTTTGGTTAACAAGCAGGATTCAGCATATAAATTTGGAGAAGTTGAGCTCTATGTAAATCGCGATGATGTGATCAGAGCAAAAAGACTTATCCATGAATTTAACTACAATTGAAAGAACTTCTGATCCGGACCCTGACCGGAATTGCTCTGATCGCATTGATTACCGGCTCCATAATACTGGGGCCTGTAAGCTTTACCGCCATGCTTTTACTGGTTTACCTGCTGGGCTTAAAAGAATTGTTCGGGCTTTTGCAGAAAAGAGATCTTTCCATCCGCTGGTTCAGGGCCCTCCCGGGAATCCTGCTTCTTCTTATTATATATGCAGTCTTTCATTATAAGCTGAGCCTGTTCTGGCTTCTGCTTCCGCCGGCCATCTGGCTGATAACTGCCCTGAGAGTTGGACTAAGCCTTGCAGGCACTCTTGCATTTCTCTGGCTGGGGATTCCCCTCTCAAGCTATCTTGCCCTTGGATGGATGCAGGGAGAGGGTGGATATCATTATTTCTTGCCTCTTGCGCTTATCGCCCTGATCTGGATCAATGACACCTTCGCATATCTGTCCGGATCTCTCCTGGGAAGGCATAAAATGACACCCCTGCTCTCCCCTGGCAAAACCTGGGAAGGTTTTATTGGGGGAATGCTTATTAGTTTATTTGCGGGGTGGATCACCTGGAAGCTGAGTGACATAGCCACCCTCTGGGCCTGGTTTGGTATTTCCATGCTGGTAAGCCTGCTTGGCCTGGCAGGAGACCTGTTTGAATCGGGATTAAAAAGAACGGTAAAGGTGAAGAACACCGGTGAGCTCTTGCCGGGGCATGGAGGAATACTGGATCGCTTTGATTCTCTTTTGTTTGTAAGCCCGGCCGTACTGATTCTAATTGTTCTCATAAAACTTGTGCGATGATCAGCGTACACCGTGAAGGAAGATGGATTATTTTGATCACTGTTGCCATATTGCTGACACTGGTTATCCTCACTGTCCTGTATCTGCCATACCAGGCAAATTACCTGAGTTCTGCCATTTCCCTGCTGGTGTTGATCCTGGTCCTTCGCTTCTTCAGGGTACCCCCCAGGCGTCCCTTCCTTGATGAGCGGACTGTTACCGCTCCCTCCGACGGAAAAGTGGTGGTCATTGAAAAAACAGAAGAGAAGGAATACCTTGCGGGTTCATGCATACAGGTTTCAATTTTTATGAGTATTCACGATGTTCATATAAACTACTTCCCGGTCAGTGGCAAGGTCTCCTATCTAAAATATCACCCCGGAAGCTACCTGCTTGCCCGACATCCCAAATCATCTGAATTGAATGAAAGGAACTCAATTGGAATTGAAACTCCCTTTGGCCAACTACTTGTGAGGCAAATTGCAGGATACGTGGCACGCAGAATATGCTGCTATGCAAGAGAAGGAGAAAAAGTCAGCCAGGGAAGTGAGATGGGATTTATAAAATTCGGATCCAGGATGGATCTCTTTCTCCCACCCGGTGCAAACATTCTTGTAAAACCTGGTCAACGCGTTAGTGGCGGACTCACTCCCATAGCCACATTTAAATAAAAGATCTGGATGTCTTTTTTAACATCTGCTTAACAAAACCTCCTGTTATGATGCCCTATATTGTGCCCAATAAAATCCAAAACAAAGTAACATGAAAAAGACATTAGCCATTTTAGCACTTGCCCTCTTTATCGGAGGTATCAGTGTTCCCGTGATAGCCGCAAATAGCAACGCACTTACCATTATATCTCTTCAGGATGAAGATCCTAAGAAGAAGACAGATGGTGAAAAGAGTGAGAAAAAAGCTGAAACATCGAAAGAGGCTACCAAGAGCGGAGATTGCTCCAGCGAGAAGAAAGCAGCAGATTGCTCCAGCGAAAAGAAAACTGCTAAAGCTTCAGGTGGTTGCGATAAATAAGAATTTAGGTCCGTTACATTCAGATTGTGAGTTTTCAGTAGCTGTCCCGCAGGAGCGGGACAGTTTTTTTTTATCTATATTTGAATCCTAACCGGACCATTCAATGAATCAAACTAAGACAATTCAGGTAAGCGAAGATGTTAACTGGATCGGAGTACTCGATCACGATCTCATCACCTTTGATATTGTAATGGAAACCAAATATGGGACTACTTACAACGCTTACTTTATTAATGCGGAAAAAAAGGCAGTTATTGAAACAGTAAAAGAGAAGTACTGGCCCTCATTTAAAGAAAAGCTGCTTTCTCACACAGATCCTTCAGAGATTGAATATATTGTTTGCAATCATACTGAACCTGACCATTCTGGCTCCCTAAAACACCTGCTCGAAATAGCTCCTAATGCCACAGTGGTGGGAAGCGGTCAGGCGCTGACATACCTGGGCGAAATGATGGACATGCCTTTTAAATCCATGAAGGTTAGAGATGGTGATGTCATTGATCTGGGCAATAAAAAGTTAAGGGTGATTGGTGCACCAAACCTGCACTGGCCCGATTCCATCTATACCTACCTGGAAGAAGAAGGCTTGCTGTTTACCTGCGACTCATTTGGTGCCCATTATGCCAATGAGTTGATGTTTGATGATTTGTTAGAGGATTACAGCGATGCCTTTGACTACTACTTTGATGTGATCCTGAAACCTTTCAGCAAGTTTATGTTAAAAGCCATCGAGAAGATAAAATCACTTCCGGTGGATATGATCTGTCCGGGCCATGGCCCCATTCTCCGGTCGGGATGGAAGGAAAAGATTGACCGCTCTTTTAAGCTTGCCACAGCTTATTTGGAAGAAACCACCAGGGCCAACCGGGTACTGGTTGCCTATGTCTCTGCCTATGGATATACCCAAAAAATGGCAGAACAGCTTGCTGAGGGACTGATGCTTGGCGAAAAGGTCAGGGTGGAACTGGTCGACATTGAGAACATCCTGCTTGGTGACCTGGAAGAACATGTGGTCAGGGCCGACGGTATCTTAGTGGGCTCACCTACCATCAATCAGAATACCCTCCTGCCCATATACAAGCTTTTTTCCGTAATTAACCCCATCCGTGATAAGGGTAAACCTGCAGCAGCCTTTGGATCTTTTGGCTGGAGTGGTGAAGCGGTTAAATTGATAGAGGACCATCTGGCAAACCTCAAGCTAAAAGTAGTGAGTGAAGGTCAGACGGCCAGATTCTTACCTGATAGCGAAGATGCCCAACGCCTGGTAAGTTTTGGAGAAGACTTTATTAAGACACTCCAGCAGGACGATTAATTAAGGTGTACGAATCAGTTTCCCACGTCCTTTAAGCGTTCCCGATTCCATCCAATGTACCAGGAATGCGCCCTGAGACAGTCCTGAGACATCCAGTTTCAGGATGGTCTGCCCGGGCAAGACTTCTGAATTGAGCACGGATCTGCCCGCCAGATCCACAATCCTTAACTCACCAGCTTGCTTCACCTCAGACCCAAAGTTGATAAAAACATATTCACGGGCCGGGTTGGGGTATATGGCCAGGAGATTTTCTGTAGCAGGGATGTTCTCTTCTCCTGTACCCGGACTATACTCTACAAGAGCCGACTGCAGGATCTCAACATGATCCCTGTCCATGATAAAGGCTACCACAATCAAATCCTCTTTATCCTCCAGATATGAAGCATAGTCCCAGCTAAAATCAAGAGTCTTTGAAACTCCAGCTCCCCAATCATTCCCAAGCAGTTCTCCACTGGCTGTTGGCAGCATATCCAGCACAACATTCCGGAATGCTGTGGTTTGATCTGCTCCGGTATAAGCAGTAACCAGCTTTTCCAGCACCACGACGTAAAGTTGAATATTGGAAGAAAAACCGCCCTGCCTGCATGTTACTCTCACTTTGCCTTCAAGCTTATTTGTCAGGAAATTCGTGCTGAGATCTACATTAAAGGGAGGAATATCCAGTGATGCGTTCAATAACACATCTTCATTGGGTTCTTCCGACTCATCAGAGAAATCGTAGCGGTACTCTGGTCCGGAAGCCCCATTTAAAACAGCATAGGGAACAGCGGGGACACCATAATTGAAGGCCCTTACAGATGGAGGAACAGGATTATTTAAATTCATGGGATCCTCCCCCGGATACTCCATATGATATTGCAGGTCAACCACCAGGCTTGAATTATCATTTACAAATTGCTCTACAACTTCATCTGCAGCAACGGCTTCACTGCTCGACGAATTAGTGAAATATTCCAGGATTGAGAACCTTACCCGTTCCCCGACATAAAAATTATCAAATGCAAATCCCTGATTACCTATCGCCTGTCTACCACCGGTCCCGATTGCGATCCGAAATTGCAGATGTGGTATATCGGCCAGGGCATCTAATGCATAGCCGGCCTGAACCCATTCTTCATCGGGTTCAAACTGGGAAAGGCCCCAGCCAAAGCTACTGCCTCCAGGTTTATTGAAGATTCCAAAACTGTTGTACCAGTTGATCCCTCCATTCACAACACCCAGGGTATTCCAGCCTTCGCTTACCTGGTACTGGTACTGCATCACTGCCCCATCGGTCCCAGGTACAAAGCTCTTCATAATATCCAGGCGTACCAGGGGCGTGGTAAGTGCCGACATATCAAAACACGGGCTCTCAACCCATGAGTTTTCCAGATATCCATCCTGGCTGGGCAAATCTGTATACCAGCCCAAATCTCCCGTAAGCGGAACAAAACCGGTAAAATCCGGTTCTCCCAGGACCCAGCTTTCAAGTCCCAGCTCCGAATCGACCAGCCAATCATCCGGCTGGTCATCAAAAGTTTCAAGGTAGCCGTCTGCGCTAAGTGTATAGACAGGTTTAAGGGCGATGGTCTTGGTGATGCTTCCGCTACAACCTGCATCATTCTCCACATCAAGGCTTACATTATACTCGTTGATGGAAGTAAATGGAAATTTAACAGTATCCAGGGGGTTGTTACTCGCAATCTGACCCAGTACCCCGCCCCCGGTGGTTCTGAAGGTCCAGAGCAGGTCATCAATGGTGGCATATGGCGAAGAAGAGCGGTCCAGGAAAGAGCTGAGTTCACCCCTTATGAAGCAATCAGTAATCCATGTAAAATCCACAAGTGGCTGGTCAGAGAAGGTGATATTCCGGTTCGCAGAACTTATGCATCCATCATAAGTCTCTGCAGTCAGGCTTACACTCCAAACGCCCGGTCTCGGATAAAAATGACCGGGGTTTTCCTCGCTGCTGACATTATCAGGTCCGCTATCGGGATCCCCGAAGTTCCAGCTCCAGGTCTCCACTGCATATTTGCCGGTGGTGTTATTAGTAAACTGGACCAGACCTCCTGTCGATGGGATGCACGAAGAGGCAGTAGTAAAAGTGAGTGTTGGGACAAAGCTGTTGTAAATGTCAATTGTGTTTAATTCCTGACAGCCCAGTGTCGAGGTATAATAGAGACTTATCTGTATCCAGCCCTCAGCAACCTGTGAACTTGCAGGATTATAGAAATAGCCTGTACTCTGGTTTCCGGAAACTCCCGGTCCTGAAAAGGTATACGTGGCGCCCGGGTCTGAGAGGCTTGGTACAGGAACAAGTGGATAGGGTGAATCATTTTTACATACAATTTCAGGA
This sequence comes from uncultured Bacteroides sp., assembly GCA_964458155.1. Lineage (GTDB taxonomy): Bacteria > Bacteroidota > Bacteroidia > Bacteroidales. Next base: position 34,923 of record CAYWGP010000014.1, on the reverse strand, counting down.
AGATCCTGAATCTGAATATTATCCAGCAGAGTTACGGTAAAATCACTTGAAACACTCACAGTAGCCTGTCCCAGTAAATAAGAGTAAACAACCGTGTAATCCCCTTCCAGCCCCAGCGGATCCAGGATGGCGGTATTGTTACCCTGATCTGTAATATGTCCGGGCACCGGAATTCCTGAACCAGCTACAAAAAGTGCAAAGGTACCGATGGCTCCGTCACTGTTGGTCCCAACGAACTGATAAGTTTCAGAGCTTTCACAAATCAGCGTGATAGTCACTCCTCCCGATTCCAGGTGAACGCTCTGACCCCATATCATAGCGCTGACCAGCAACAACATCGCTATCCACAGGTACTTTATGCTCCTCATCTGCTACAGTTTATATTATTAAATAAGTCACTCAATATCCCCGCTTGAATTGGTTTTCAGTAAGGAGATTGTACTGCTCCCTCCATCACTGTTTGTTCCCAGGACAACAAAACCACCATCGCCCGCAAGTTCAATATCCTTGCCAGTCTGGGCGCCGGAGGCTCCAAAGGAGACCGGCATTTCTGTCTGGTAAGAAGAGGAAACAAACTGCAACAATATTTCATCATTGTTATCAGCCCTCCTGGTCCCGGTAATTGCCAGTCCCCCGGAGGTGGTTTGTGCCATCCTTTCTCCTATAAGGTCCGAATTCACTTCCGAAATAGTTGCATTCAAAGTGGAATTTGTAATTAACAGACCCTGCGTCTCAATACCATAGAGCAGGATCTCACTCCCGCCCGATGCTCCCTCCCGGTTACCCAGGACCAGGAATTGGCCTACGCCCTCTTCAAGAATACACATGCCATACTCATTATACTCTCCCGAGAGATTCTTAGCCAGCGGACTTAAATCATCATTAAAAGTCAGGACCTGGATACCCGTGCCTTCACCATTTATTTTATCATAGGTACATGTACACAGATACATATTACCAGCATTCAGAAGGTAGGTGGCAGCTGAATTTACAGCATATGGATTGTTATAGTTCAGGCTCAGCCTGACGGAATCACCTTCCTCCGTAACACCCATTACCATTATATCCGATTTCCCATTTTTCAACTGGTACCCTGCCAGCAAATATCCCGATCTGATCCCCTCAACGGAGTGAAGTACCTGCTCATCCTCAACTGAACCATAGCTTCTTTGCCAGCTTGTATCTCCTGCGGCGGTAGTCCTTACCACGAAAATATCCTTCTGCACCCCACTTGATCCTGCCACCGGCCTCTCCACATATCCCGATAAGACAAAACCTCCGCTGCCATTCTGGAGGGCAATCAGTGAACTGCCTCCTGTTTCAAGTCCATCCTGCATATAATATCTGGGGAAACCACTTTCGACATTACCAAACTCATCGGTAACAATCAAAACCATCCTCTTCCCCTGGGATTCGCTGGTTTCTGTGCCACATATGGCATAACCACCATTGCCAAGGACCTCCACATCCCCGGCCTCATCCATCAGGTAACTGCCGTAAAATTTGATAAAACTATCAGCCTGTTCACTCGACATCTCCTGCTCACAGGATAGAATGAAAGCTGACAACAGGATAAATATATAGCCGTATTTCATCATTATTTGCATCTATTCCTTAGTAAGATCCCAGCATATGCCCCCGCAAATGGACAACTGGTGAACACGAAAATCACTATCTACATGATACAACACCCAGGTGAGGTCGTTATTAGCATACCGGTCGTCCTCCAGGTTCGCCTGAAAAATTCGAGAAGATAGCCGGAGCTCAGCGAAAATAAAGGCATTATTGAGCGGTATTCTTACACCCCCTCCAAGAAGGGTATTCAGGTTGAATTGCACCCTCGATTCTGTGATATCGGTATTTTCCACCGTTATTTCCTCCTGGGAATCTCCATAGGTCCTGGTTCCCTTTCCTGAAGCGTAAACCATGTAATCAGGCACAATCCCCGCCTGCAGATAGTAACAGATAATACGGTTCTCAGGATTTAGTTTAAAGATGATTGAAAGAGGCAGGAGGATCTGATGCTGCGCTTCAACATACCTGTAAGAGGTGGAGGGTAAAGGAGTGGAGGAGTAACTGAACCTGGTCAGGTCATAATGCAGCCCAAAGGAGGCCTCCAGTTTCCTGCTGAGAATCAGGTTAGCCTCGGCACCAACAATGAATCCGGGTAATAAGCCAAAACTACCCTCATCCAGCGCCGGGTCCCCAAGGCTGTAAGCTTCAAGGGTGTTTGGAAGATTCAGGTTGACTCCCACATTGAATCCCAGGGTATTTCCATATTCTCCGGCTCCTTTTGTGATGATCCGCTGGCTGAAATAACCGTCTCTTTTGGGTGCGCCTACACTTGTGGTATCCTCTGCAGGCTGATCCGGATTGATCCCCAGGGCAATTAAATGTGCATCCAGGAGATAAACAAACTCCTGCGGATCTGAGCTCCCGGCCCGGTAATCAGGGAATTCTCTGACAAAACCATCCATCAGGCTGTCGGCTTCTGCAGGAAGGTAATCAAACAGGTAGGAATTGATCACCAGCTTGTAGGCTTCTTTTCTGCTTTCACCAGACAGACCATTGGATTGAATACATTCCAGCAAAAATTCAGGAACCAGCTCTACCATTCCAGCTTCGTAAGCCTCCCTGGCGTCTTCAAGCATATTGGTGCAATCAATCAAGTCCTGAGCTGCCAGGCTTTGAAGCCCCATACTCAAAACAAGAAAAAAAAGAATCCTCTTAAGCATATTCACTAGCATAATTTATCACTTCGGACAGGTTTGCTCATAGGGTATATCTTCCCCGTAATACTGATTCCATTCCTCACGCGTCAGGTTTCTGCCCAGTAATGAACAGAATTCCGCTGCCATCTGGTCAGAGTTTACCGGTCTGCCAACCATCCTGGGAAAATCCACACTCCCACTGTAAAAATGGTTGCTGTTCCTGCTAAAACAGAGGGAGAGAACAAATCCATTGTTCTCGTTAAAAACCACTGCCGCGTCATCCCATTTCAATGCGTTCCACAGATAAACATAACCATCATTTGAGCCGGCCACAAGGAATTTTCCGTCGGGACTGAACTCAATTGCTGATACCCTTGCTCCCGGCCCGAAAAGATTGGCTATGATCCTTCTCCCGTCGCCGGATAATACTTTTACCGATCCGTCTAACATCCCGGCTGCAAGGTAGCGCTGACCCGGACTGTAGGCCAATGCCCTGATCTGATTGCCGCCAAAATTATTCGCCTCCTGGATGCCGTCGGGATTGTCTGCATTCACCGTATATAACCTGCCATTGCTCGCTCCTATTGCGGCAAGCGAGCCACTGTTTGAAGTTGCCAGGGCCAGTGGCCTGGCAGTCAGGGTAAGCAATGTGCTTGGTGTAAAGCTGCTGTAGTCCCACTTAAGTATCTTATTACTGGTACCTGCCGACAGGAAGCTACCACTACGCCCAAGGTTTTCAATAAACAATACATTGTCGCCCTGTTCTATGTTCTGATGAATTACCTCTCCCCTGTTCTCCAGCTCAATAAAGAGCATGCCACCACCCCTGGTTCCAACCGCTGCGATGCGTTCATCCGGACTAAGCCCGAGACATTCATTGTTAAAACCGGTTCCAGCCAATGGAATCTGTGATGCTTTATTTGCAATCCGTCCCGACAGGATTCTGATGCCTCCATCGCTGCTGGCAGTAAGAATACTCCCTGTTCCGGCGATCCACTCCATGGCCTTGATGGAGCTCCGTACGCTGTATATATTATAGGCAGGTGAAATTAATTTTTTCAATGCCTCATAAAGTGCCTTGTAAATATCAGGACTATACGTATCCCCCTCGTACCGGCGTTGCATCAGATAAGACTGATAGGCAAGCAAACCCTGAAGGTCCGGGTTTTTTGAGATTCCGGCACTCAGGTAGGCCACATCCTCTGCAATGGAAAGAATAATTTCGGTTTCTCTGTCGACGGCGGAGACTGCTTCGGTTTCCTGATTGCTGGTGACTACAGGCACTGGCTCTGTGGCATCAGTCTCGGGTTCTGTGAATACAGCATTATCCTGGATCTCCTCCTCCTGGCTATTTTGCTCCTCTGTCTCGGTATCCTGCACTACCGGTTCTTCTGCCGGGATAAGCTCAGCTTGTTCTCTTAGCTCGGCGACCGGGTCATCCACGATATTCTGGCGTTCCCGGAAAGTTTGAGCTTCAGTTTGTCTGGGTAAGGTTTCCTGAACAGGAGCCTGTACCTGCTGATCCGTTTCAATTATCCTGTTCTTGGAAATATAAATTATCGAGGCCACTGCCGCTGCAATAACCATGGTCCCGATTATTAAAGTACGGGTCAGGATCCGTTTTCTGCGTTGTTGTAAGATCTTTCGTTTCTCGTTCCAGATAAACTCCTCCTCGCTGGTAGTCAGGAAAACCATGGCCCGCTCATAGGCAGGATTGAACTGGATCCCCCAGGATGAGCTTGGATTATGCATTTTTTTCCAATCAATAGCCTGCTGCAGTTCGGCCCCTTCCAGTAGGGCCCCTTTGCCCTGCTGATACATTGCTGAAGCTTTTGAGAGTTTCAGGTACATCCCGATGGATTCGTGCTCCTCATCCACCCATTGACGCAGACGATCCCAGATATAAATCAGTGATTCGTGGGATAACTCAATCCTGCTCTCCGATGACAGCGGTGTCGAAAGCTGGTACCCCAGGAAAGGGTGTCCCGCCTTATCAAAGATCTCCACAATCTCAATAACCCTGTCTATGTTGCACTGTGCCACTCTGGCAATGTTGCCAAGGGAAGTTCTTCGGCTATAGGCCTCCTGTCGGCCCGTTTTAAATGCGATGGTTTTGAAGATGCGCTCACAGATCTCCTTCTGATAGAATTCCAGCGATTGATACAGATTCTCCAGATCCCTGCTTAATCCATTGCGAATTTTGCCACTGGCCTGATAGTCATCCAGACTTACCGGCATGTCCGTTCTTCCGCTGCTCTTCCAATGATCCCAGGTTTTTTTCAGTGCATGCTGCAACAGGGGCAGCTGAGGTTCCGCATCCTCCATATCATTCAGGACATACTCTTCCAATCCGCTCTCCACAGTGGCCCCTGCCACATTAAAAGGTTCCAGGATGGCTTCTGTAAGATCATTCCGGTTCATTTGAGGAAGCAGGTACTTACTCCTGTTGAGATGCTCGGTAAGCTCCCGGTAGGTAGAACAATAATCCAGAAACTCAGATCTTATGGAGAGCATCACAAAGATCTGCGGTTCCGCCACTTCAACAAGCCTCATAAGCTGGCGGATGAAATGGTTGGCATCGGGATTCTTCCCGCTCTTTTTCTTCTTTAAAGCCAGAGGCCAGGTAAATAACTCCTCAAACTGATCCACCACAAGAAAATAGTGATAGTTGCCCAGACCCTTTTCAATTATGAAATCGCCAATACTCTGCGAACTTTTGAGGAAGGCATAAACATCAGATTCAGAAATATTCTTCGAGAATACCCGCTGGATTCCCCTGATCAGGCTCTCCATGGGGCGCAGCCCTGGCCGGAAATAAACAGGAACCCATTCCTTCTTCATATCAGCCAGAAGAGCCGGAATTATCCCCGACTGGATCAGGGATGTTTTTCCACTGGCCGATGCACCTACCACAGCCACGAATCTTTTCTCAAGCAAAATTTTCAGCATTTCTGCAACAGCCTTATCCCGGCCGAAGAAAAGCTGATCTTCAGCCGAAAAAAATGGCCTGCTGCCTGGAAAGGGATTTCTCTGTAGCACTCCGGTATTTATCATTGAGGGATCACTCATAAATTAAACCCAATAATCGCAACCTGAAATCTAAAAAGGCCTCAGGGAAGCCTGATTCAGGAAACTACAAAAAACATGCAATAAACTTCTGTCATCAAATAAAAGTTCAACAAATACCTTTCGATCGATTATAAAAGCTTCACATGCTCCTATGGTACCAAGATAACGAATCTGCTCCAAAATCTCAGGTTGATTTGCAGCAATTATTGCAATCCCATTTGAAAGTGTGGTAAAATCTTCCGCAGATACAGATCTGGCAATAATTACAGAGCTTCCGTCATCTGTCCATTCTTCAGAGAAGGGCCTGGCTACAGAAACCAGTTTAAACAGTGAATTGACTCCCACATTCATAAATAACTTCCATGTACTCAGCCTCATAGTAGTATCCAGGTACCACCGGACCACATCTTCATGTCCTGGAAAACTATTGTCCGGGAAATCGAGCCTTTCGGATAAAAGGTCGTACTGCTCCGGATTATTCTTTCGCAGGAGCTGGGCTGCAATCTCCCTGATTCTGGGATTGGGATGAAAGCCCTGGGCAATAATCTGCTCTTCATCAAAAAACCGCTCCACATTTCCCACTCTGTCCAGGACACAGATTTTAATAAAATCTCCCATCTGGGTTCCTGTACGGTTCAATATTCTCTTTAAAAGCACATCTGTGGGAAAAACATCAATGGGGTAGAGCTCTTTCAGCTTATCCAGTTTTTCCCTGACAGCCACATCATGAAAATAGGATACCAGGACCGTCTTCAGGGGTTCCCTGAGCAAAAGTTCCAGCAACTCATGAGCCATCTGCCGATCATCCGATTGCCGGTCAAGCAAAGAGAATTTGATTCTTCGTACTGATTTCCGGTCATAGATCATTGACAGAAGCATCAGGATCAGTTCATTTACTTCCCATAACTCCAGTTCAATCACCCTGGCCAGGCTACCTCCCGGATCATCGGTCCTTACAGATATTTTTGCAGCCATGATCCAGGTCCCTGCCTGTATCATCCTCAGGATGGCATTCTGAATCTGCGCTTCCTGGATCACTGTTGCTTCAAAATTATTGGTATACAATCCCCGGACCACCGAATGAAATACCTCGCGGTGCTGATACTCCAGTTTCTGCAATAAAAGCTGAATGGAGCGTGCTCCTCCGATGGCTGATATTACGGATACAATACGGGTTTGTATGCTGATATCCGAATCCGGCTTATAGAAGGCCATCTCCAGCTCATCCAGAACGTTCTCACCCTGACTGACCAGGGTAGACCAGGCTGCGCTGTAAAGCAATGGGTCTATGAGCAGATCGATCAATTTATGAGCATTGCCTCCCAGGTCAAGCCAGGCCGAGGTTGAGATGGAAACGCCCTGGATTTCAGGATTCCGGTCCCTGAGCAGTGATATGACCTCAGGAACATAGTTCTGGTCCTTTTCCTCGGCAACATAGTAGAGTGCTGCCATGATTTCGTGGCTTTCCCCCGAGATAAAAACTTCACCAATGGAATTATCGGGCTCGCTTTGGACCTTGTTGAATTTATTAAGTCGTTCTCTGATAAAGGCCTCCTGCAATCCCAGTTTTGATTTAAGCTTGCGCTTTTTCAGTTGCCTGATACGCTCCTTGATATCCGGCACCCTTTCGTTCACAAGCATCTGGCTGATGGTCATATCCGACAATCCCGGTGAAGAAATCAAAATGTGATCCCATATTATCCTGCGTACCTTGGGATCGGAATGTGCCAGAAGGGATAATTCCCGCTCCCTGGATACATAGTGGAAAAAATAGGGGTTGAATTCTATCAATTCCAGGGAAAATGATGATTGCTCAATATCAAATTGTTCTATCTCCTCAAGGCGCAGATCCGATGGATCAAAAACACGATCCGATTCCAGGGTCACCTTCAATAGCCTGTGATAATTTTTGTATAGCGACAGGCCCGCCACAAACCAGACCATTAGCAATACAAACAAAACATAACTTACATGGTACAGCTCAATGAACTGAAACATTATAAACAGAGAGAGGAATAGTCCCGCAGCAAATACTCCAATCTGACTGAATACTCCCTCAATACCCGATTGAATATTTTCCCGTTCCCTTGTATTCAGAGATTGATAGATCAGGTTCATAGAAGGATATTCCAATGATTCTTTCATGGAACGGCTGAAAAGATTCGATAATACTACCAGTAAAAAGAAGTAAACAAACATCTGCATCCCCCCTCCATAGCCATAACCTTCGCCAAGAATGGAAGCAGGAATGGTCAGGAGCATCAATACAACGGGCAGGAGAAGGAGGGTCATCCTGATTCCGAACTTTCTTTTGATCCAGTGGAAAAGGAAACGTTTCAGAATCCAGGCCAGCATAACACCAATTCCAAGAAAAAACCCCAGGAACTCAACAAGTTCACTTCCACCTGGAAACCTGTTCTGAGTTACGGAAAGAAATTCATAATGGAGCAGGACGGAGACTGCAACACCGATTACCACAAAAGTTGCCATCGATGCTGTATACTTGTGAGAGAATAACCTGATAGGACCCGCACTGCCGCTCTTATTCCTGTATCCTTCTCCCTGCTTACCATGCTTTGACAGGACATATAACTGGGCACTTGCTGCAATTATCAAGCTCCCCATCCCTGCATAAAGCACTTCATGAATACGTAATCCGCTGCTAACCAGCAGCGGAGTGAAAAGCAGGGCTACGATCATCCCTCCCACCAGCGCAACTTCGATCAGTCCGCCCAATTGCTTACTCCGGCTGGATGAGAGCTTTCCCCTGACCGTGGTCCAGAATCCCAGCAGGGTGATCAGGATCAGGGGCCCGGAGAATACAAAGGTGGCGAAGTCAAGATAGTCCTGGTCCAAAAAATGAAGTCCGCCCACAAATAATATACCTACTCCGATGACCGCCACCAGGTTCAGAACACCAAAGGCACGTGGCTTCAACTGTTTGCTGAAGTAGACATAGATGGCGGCAATCAACATACCTGCCAGGCCCGAAACCATCAGCGCAAAAGGAACACGATCTGCACCGAAAGCCTCCAGAAATACAGTATTGGCCTCCAGTTCCAGGGTGCCAACAAAAATCCCTGTACAGAAGGCCTGCAGGAGCAATGCGACAATCATGGGCCGATCGCCCTGGGCAATTTGTAATAATCTACCTAAGCGGGTCCACATACAAACTTCAATTAAGCGAATATATGAATACCTTTTCACATAAGAAATGAACAGGTTAAAGGCTTCAGCTCAGGACATTAAAAAAAACCCCGTCCGGATGAGCGAACGGGGCAGGTGCCTGGAAGATCTCCGGGCCTTATTTTAGCTGAATCCTAATTGAAATTAATCTCGAGGTTTGCAATAAGCTTGGGATTATATGGTGACAGTAAGCTTATCCGATCGACCAGCGGAAGAAACTCATCTCCAGGGGCTTCACCACCCTGAATAAATCCTTTCCTGTTGAAAAATCCGGGAGCTTCCGTATTTGTAAGCCAGGCCTCCAGGATCTCATCGCTGGCATGCGGCCATATGGTCTTCACCTCATTGTAAAGAACATTGTAGATTGAGTTCTCCTCCAGTAAAACCTCTCGCCCTTCGGCATCAAGGGTGCTCAATGGCAATCCTACTTCTGCGACTGCAGCATCGTCTTCATCTGAACCTGAAGCCACAAAAGCCCAGTTATAACCGACTTTTTCGGTAAGGAATTTGGCATTGGGATGGCTGGAATTGCCATATACATCCACATAATCGCCCTTCTTCCCAACAAACATTTTCATTCCATCCATGGCAAAAGGAGCAAGCAGCGGGTCGATAGCGGGTAAATCGGCTATTGAAACAATCATATGGTGCTCATAACCCAACTCACCGGCACCGCTGTAATCGATCCTGAACATGGCCTGTGCCCAATCTCCTTCATTTGAACGATCCAGGTTGTAGGGCTTAATTACAGTGATGCCCTCCTTGGGATTTTTGTTCCAGAAAATTTGCATGCCCTTACCTCCATCTTCTTCGCCTTCCGACAGGGCATCGGTAATTGTTAGTCCGTACTCCCATGTACGACCATCAAATTCAGGACCTTCCACAACAACCAGGTTCTTTATGCGTCCGTCATCATCACTCTCAAAAGTAACTGTCTTTACCTGATCGATGTTGTACCTGCGGATGCCATAAATTATATGCCTTACGATATGGGCAGCATGGTCACCGGTATGGATGAAAAACCTGAGGAAGCCATAGATCTCCTTGCCTTTCAGGGTATCCACCACTGGAGATGCTTTCAGGGATGTAAGATCCTCCAGCAGTGCAGCGGGGATCTCTACTGTTAGTTGTTCTGGAAGAATACTCTGATCATCATCCAGGTCGGGGCCGTTGTTAAATGTATTCTCACAGGCTGTAAAAACAAACACTCCCAGCAGGAGAGCCACAAAAGAATAAAACGATAGCTTTTTCATAATTTCTGATTTTTAGTGTTTTTTATAACTGTTTAACTGTAAGCATATGTCACTTTCACTTATTACACACCCACTGCAGTACATTACCCCTATTGACTTTGCAACTATTTTCAATTAAATTTGTAATTATCTGATTATCTGAGGTAAATAGATGAGCTGCAATAGAAAAACAGGGATTCTGACACTGGCGGTGTTAGCCTGTCTTCCCCTGAGGGGAGGCACAGGCAGGCCCGATGACGGATTGCTTTCATTTATCCTCTTATTTGGATTTCTGATCTTGCTTCTTGTCCTCCTGCAACTGAGCGATTGCCTGAAACGGAAGATCAGGGAACTCCTGGATGACATATTTTAATCCAGGCTAAGCCGTTCTGATTGTTTAATCAGTGGATATTTATCATATTTTACCCCTCCATAAAAAATTCCAGCCTATCAATCCCAAATCTCTCATAGCTGTTATACTCCTTCTGCTATCAGGCCTGCTACCCCTTATGTCGCAGACCCCGGAACGAATGGTGATTTACCAGATCAGGGAAGCCATAGTCTTTGATGGAAAGCCCGATGAAGCTGCATGGGACCACCTGGAGCCCTTTCCCCTGATTTCTCATCTCCCGGTTTTTGGAAATCCGCCATCCGAGAAATCGGTCATCCGGATGGGCTATGATGATCAGTTTGTCTATGTGGGTGGACTGCTCTATGTCTCCGATCCATCATTCATTCAGGCCATTGGCAAGAAGAGGGACATGGAAACCATGGCATCTGACTTTATTATGATCAGTTTCGACTCCTATAACGACAAGGAGAATTCCCTGCTCTTCGCAACAAATCCACAGGGACTCCGATGGGATGCAGCGGTAAGCAACGACGGGACAATCAAGATGGAGGAGATGCCTGTGAATATGGATTGGAATACCTTCTGGGAGGCAAAAGCAAGCTATGATGAAAAGGGCTGGTATTTTGAAATGCAAATTCCCATTTCCAGTCTGCGCTTCCAGGACATCAATGGCACCACAGTGATGGGGCTCAGTGTTCTGAGATGGATTCCGGCCAAGAATGCAGCAGATATCTTCCCGGCCATCTCCAACGAATGGGGTCCAACCAGCCAAATGAAACCCTCCCTGTATCAGGAAGTGGTTTTTGAAGAGTTGAGTCCGAAGAAGCCCTTATATATTTCGCCCTACCTGCTCACGGGATTTCAGCAGACAAATGAACTGAACGAGTCTGAAACTTCCTTTGGCTTTGACCAGGATTATAAACTGGAAGCCGGACTGGATGTAAAATACGGCATCAATCCCAATACAGTACTTGACCTTACCGTAAACACCGATTTTGCACAGGTGGAAGCCGACGACCAGCAGTTCAACCTGACCCGCTTCAGCCTTTTTTTTCCTGAAAAACGGAAGTTTTTCCTGGAGCGGAGCAGTATTTTTGACTTTTCCATGGGTGGTCAGAACAACCTCTTTTACAGTCGCCGGATCGGTTTATACGAAGGTGATCCTGTGAGGATCTGGGGAGGTGCCCGCCTGAACAGCAGAATAAATACCTGGGATATTGGTTTGCTGGATCTTCAAACTGCCTCCTTTGAAGACCTTCCTTCTGAAAATTTTGGGGCCTTAAGGGTAAAAAAACGGGTTTTTAACGAATACTCATATATGGGCGGCATGCTCACCACAAGACTGGGCGTGGATGGAACATATAACATTGGATATGGTCTGGACGGGGTGATTCGGGTAATCGGGGATGAATACCTGACTATCCGCGTGGCACAGACTCTTCAGGATAGTGCTGAAAACAATCCCCTTTCCATGGATCCGACAAGTATCATGCTGAACTGGGAGCGAAGAATACTGGAGGGCTTTTCCTATTCAGCCGGCCTCACTTACTCCGGAACAGGCTTTAATCCGGGCATAGGTTTCGAAATGATCGATGACTTTATCGCAAGTGCACCAAGTCTGACATACACCTGGATCTCCCCGGACCAGTCGTGGTTGCAATCCCATAGCATCAGGCTGTTTAACTATGTCTTTTACCAAGTGCCGGATTACTCGCTGATGATTTACAACCTCAGTCCCACCTGGTCCTTCAGTTCAAAAAACAGCTGGATGGGCTCCATTGGACCGGTGTTCAGGATTGACCAGCTGGAGGAGGAATTTGAATTAAGCGACTCGGTAAGTGTACCGGTGGGTAAGTATCAGTATTCAAGCGCGGAACTGATGCTGCAAACCCCGGGTACCAGCTCATTCTATGCCATACTCATGTTTGAGGGAGGAGGCTATTTCGATGGATACAACATATCGCCAAGTGTACAACCCAAATGGAACATTGGTGCATCCGTGGAACTGGGTGGCATGTACCGGCTCGACCTCATCCGTTTTCCGGACCGTAACCAGAGTCTGAATAACCACATTGCCGGACTGAGGTCTCTTTTTATGTTCTCCACCAAACTTTCACTTTCTGCTTTTGTGCAGTATAACAGTGCCATTAATAAAGTCCTTTCAAACATCCGGTTCAGGTATAACCCGAAAGAGGGAACCGATCTCTATGTGGTGTTCAATGAAGGGCGCAATACCATGTTAAACAGGGAGGTACCCTCCCTGCCTGTTTATGATGGGCGGAACATTACCCTTAAGTTTACCTACACCTTCGGGGTACAGCGATAAACTGCTTCAGAATTCCTTCAATATTGGCACTTAGCTTAGCCTCCGGATTATACCTAAAACTTAAAGCAGAAGCATATGAAGAAAACTTTACTATTCACAGCAATAACATTGATTTGTGCGGGATTGCTGGCACAGGTACAAAAAGAGGTGGTCACTGGTACCGGTTATGCGAATGACGTGTACTACAGTCTTGAAACCGGCACTGTGACCACCGTGGACCGGGACAATTGGGATATTGCTTTTGTTACCCAGGTAATGAGCGTCAGTGTCCTGGCCAATAACGGTTCAGGTGTTGAGCTTTATACTTACCCGGATGGAACTATCGATGACTGGGCCTCCCTGGATACCACGGGCATTGACTGGACTCCCATGTACAACTCTCTTGAAACTTTTGATATGGGAGCCTTCAATGCAAACTCCATTCCGGGAGATGACTTTGATTATGGATGGGGCCGGTATAATATGGCTACCCATGTGATATCGGGAGACAGTTTGTTTGTGATAAAAACAGTGTCCGGAGCGTATAAGAAGATGGCCATTATCCAAAAGAATCCCATTGCTAATTCATGGCAGTTTAAATACGCCAACCTGGATGGAAGCGATGAACAAATTGATACACTTGAGGCAGCTAACTATATAGAAGACTATTTCGTTCATTATTCCATCGACAGCACGAAGTTTGTTGACAGGGAGCCCGCTAAGGCTGATTGGGATATGCTTTTCACAAAGTACTTCGATTATACCATTCCCTACAGCGTTACAGGGGTTCTGACAAATGATGACCATGTTCTGGCCCAGGAGGTGAGGGAATCCGGAATGGATCAGGCTTCTCACAGCACCTATAAGGACACTGCCTTTAAATCAGATATCAGTATAATAGGATCAGACTGGAAACAAATAAACGAGTCTTTTCAATATGATCTTATCGACTCGGTGGTCTATTACCTGAAGACCTTAAGTGAAACCGATTCCTCCTATTATAAAATCTATTTTACCGGATTCTCCGGATCAATGGGTGGAGGTATCTACACATTTATGCAGGAGACGATGGATTTTGCGGTATCTGTTGAAACTCCCGGCAAGGTTCAGCTGTTTGAGGTCTATCCCAATCCTGCCAGTGATCGGATCAACGTGGTATTCGACCTGAACGGACAGGCTGATATTGAAATTATTGATATGACCGGAAGGCGTGTATATGTCACCCGCTATAATGCAGGTGGTTTCACGAACTACTCACTGGATGTTTCAAGCCTGAATTCGGGTGTATTTTTTATTAGGGTAAGTGCGGAAGGTGAATCAAATGTTCTCAGGTTTATCAAAGAGTAATACAGATTGATAGGTGGCAAGGAAATTATCTTTATTTACATACCTTCTTTTTTTCCTGATCTGCTACACAGAGGCACAGGAGGTTCGTATCAGGGTTATTGATGACTCGGATGGACAGCCTGTGCCTTTCTGTCATATTTGTGTTGAAAACAAAGAGACGGGGCATCAGCAATACCATGTGGGAGATATCAACGGAGAGGCCCTGGTATCTCTTGCTGACGATGTCCTGCTGAGCGTTTCAGCCATGGGATATGAAGGCTATCTGCAGTCGGTACCCGCTTATGATGAAGTCCTGGAAATACGTCTGAAACAAAATTATTACGGGCTCGATGAGGTTGTGGTTACAGGACAGTACAAACCTGTAAGTATTGATAAATCCATTTACGACATCAAGTTAATCGGGAAGCCCCAGATCGAAAACCAGGCGGCCAATACCATGGCCGAACTGCTGTCTAAAGAGCTGAATTTCCGGATCAACAATGACCCATCCACAGGGGCATCCCTGGATCTGCAGGGGATTTCGGGAGAAAACGTTAAAATCCTGATTGACGGGGTTCCTGTCATCGGAAGGCTCGACGGCAACATCGACCTGAGTCAGATCAACCTGGATAATGTGGAGCATATTGAGATTGTGGAAGGCCCCATGTCGGTCATGTATGGAAGCAATGCCCTGGCAGGGGTGGTAAATATCATCACCCGCGAAAATAAGTATTCAAAATTCAGGGCCGGAGTGAATGGATATTATGAATCCGTGGGCGTCTACAATCTCAACGGGAGCCTGGATACCCGATTTGGAAACCATGGACTTTCCTTTGTGGGGGCGCGGAACTTTTTTGGAGGATACTCCCTTAATGACAGTATCCGCAGTCAGCAATGGAAACCCAAGGAACAATGGAACGGGGCTGCCACCTATAATTTTAGAAAAGAAAAAACCTCCCTGAAGTACAGGATTGATTACTTCCGTGAAAACCTGCTGGACCGCAGCGATCTGTTCCCTCCCTATTATGAGAAAGGGACCGATACCTGGTTTACCACCACACGCTTAAACAACAGTCTCCATTTTGACCAGAGGCTCAAACCCGGGAATAACATCCATGTCCAGGCAGCATATTCCTATTATGACCGCCAGAAAGCCAAATACCTGAAGGATCTGACCACCATGGATACCATTTTAATTCCCAACCCGGAAGAACATGATACATCCATATTCCACTCTGTTACCGCCAGGGGAGGATTTAATCATGCCCTGGAAGACGGGAAGCTGGACTACCAGCTGGGTTTCGATATCAACACAGAATTTGGGACGGGAAAGCGCATGCAAAATGGTGAAGAGATGATTGGTGATTATGCCCTTTTCGCCAGCCTGCAATGGCACATTACAGATAAATTTACCTTTCAGCCGGCCATCAGGGGCTCCTATAATACCAAATATGAATCTCCCCTCACTCCATCCCTGAATATAAAGTGGGAGCACAAAAAATCCATTTTCAGGGCATCCTATGCCAGGGGATTCAGGGCTCCTTCCCTGAAAGAACTATATCTGCAATTTTATGACTCAAATCATCAGATTGAAGGAAATGAAGACCTTGTGGCCGAAACATCTCATAATTTTAACCTGGCACTTACCAGTAATACGTCCATTTCTTCGACTCCTCTGAAAATCAAGGCCAAAGCCTTTTACAACATCATCCAGGACCGAATCTCACTGGTCCAGGTGGACCCCGATAATCCCCTTCACTATAAAAATGCCAACACAGACCACTTTGAATCTGTGGGAGGTGATATCTCCCTGGAATCTTTTCCTCTCAAGTATCTTACGGTGGACGCTGGCTTCTCCTATATAGGAAGAAAGGATTCCTATTATCAGTCCGATGACTTCGTGTTCTCTCCATCGGTCATTGCCAATCTGAGTCTGAAGTTTTTTAAGCATAAGGTCAACGCTAACCTGTTCTACAAATACACGGGGGAGTACCCGGTTCATAGCTTTGTTTCGGATGAAGAGATCGCTCTCTATTACCTGGAAGCCTATCATAATCT
Organism: uncultured Bacteroides sp.; assembly: GCA_964458155.1. Classification (GTDB taxonomy): domain Bacteria; phylum Bacteroidota; class Bacteroidia; order Bacteroidales. The sequence continues at coordinate 18,684 of CAYWGP010000014.1, read as the reverse complement.
GGATCTCAACCTGGCAGTCAGGCTTTACAAACAACAGCTGCGCCTGAGTACCGGGATAAAAAACATTTTTAACAATACTCAGCTGCAGGGTACTACCGGGGGCTCTGGACATGGAGGCGGGGATGGAGCCTCCTCCCTTGTGGGCTGGGGAAGAACCTTCTTCCTGGGCATTAATTACACTTTCACAAAAAATTAAGCTTGCTGAATGCGCTTTCTGAGCCTTATATTGCTTTCCCTGCTTTCCCTGCAATCCTGTTTTAAGGAAGAGGAAATGATACCTCCCCACGAGCAGGGAGATCTGGAAGAAGGGCAGGCAGCACTGGGTTCCTTCTATGAAAACCAGGTCTACTTCGACCTTTATGAAAACCAGACGGCCTCCAGCTCATCCATCAATACATGGGACCTGAGCTTTGAAAGTTCAACAGGAGGCTGGATCATTCGTCTTAACTCGGCCAAGTTCATGCTGGCAGGCAACTCCCACGACACCGTATTTACTGCTGACTTAATGATGGAAGACCTGGAAATGAAATTTGATAAATCGGACGGCAATCCTGACAGCACTGCTATAGGGGCCTGGTATGAAATCAGCGAGGATTCTGCCTGGTCGTACCGTATGGTATATCTGGTGGACAGGGGAAGTGACCAGGAGGGCTCTTCCCTGGGCCAGAAGAAAGTTCAGTTTGACATGCTTGGAGAATATTTCAGGGTGCGTTATGCAAACACGGATAACAGCGGGGACACCACCGTGCTGATCGTGCGGGATCCTTCCATGGACTTAGTCTACTACTCCTTCGATGAGGGAACGGTAGACATCGCTCCGTTACCCGGCCAGTGGAGCCTGCTCTTTACCCGCTATACCACCATGCTGGTTACCGATGAAGGGGAAGACTATCCCTACCTGGTGGTCGGAGTACTGCTCAATCCCAACGAAGTGCTTGCAGCCCGGGATACCATTCATGATTTCATGGACATAAATGCAGATAATATCGCAAGCCTGGAATACACCACCCAGTCAGATGTGATCGGATACGAATGGAAGTATTACAATTTTGATATGGGTGTATATACCATCGTCCCCGATATGAATTTTGTGATCAGGGACAGGTATGGCTATTTCTATAAACTCCGCTTTGTTGATTTTTACAGTGACGAGGGGGTAAAAGGATACCCGACCTTCGAGTTTGTAAGGCTCTGATTCGTAATTATTCGATGACAATGGTATCGCGAAGTATGTCGGCAGCAGTAAAATAACCGATGGCCTCACCCTCCATATTTGTCCGGGCATTCCCCGGAAGCACATCAAACATCCCTCCCCGCCAGTCTGTTTCAGACAGTATACCCCGGAGAAATTCGGCATACCAGGGATTTACCGACTCCTTTTGACGTATAACAATGGTGCCCGGTGGAAATCTTACATGCTCCTGGGGAGGCTTAAACATTTCATTTACATCCACACCTTTCAGAGTATAGTGATAGATCACCGAATGGGTAGATGAATCAGGTAAATCTTCGTAGCCGGGCACATGACTCCAGTCCAGCTCCAGTCTGACAATGGAGGGTTCTTCGCTGTCACTGATATAAGCCTCCAGCAAAGGGGGATCAGACTGCACCGGGTAGACTGTCATGTACTGGAAGGGGCTAACCTTGCGCATAAAAGTAACTGCAGTGATGCGCTTGTTTTCATGCAGGATTCGAAGCTGGTAATAGCTGTCCAACACTGCAGCAAACAGGGAATCGGTCCTGTAGATTCCAGGTCTTTCAGGATCTTCAGGGAGGGAATGCATGGCCCTTCCATCAAAGATCTCAACCCGGGCATTGCTGACTGCTTCGGGAGTTCCATTCATTTCATAGAGAGGCCTTGTCAGCTTCACCTCATGGGGACCGGTTTCGTTGCTGATCATCCCCTCAACAACCAGAATATCCTCCTCCTGGAATTTCAACTCCCAGTCCATCTGCTCATCGCAGGAAAGCAAGAGCAGGCCGCCAGTCATCACGCAGGCCAGGCTGGTTCGGAGTTTCCATATTCTGTATACCAGTCGCATTTTCATCTCTAAAAGTTAAAATGATAGCTTATGGAAGGTACAATTCCGTAGAGATAGTACTGGCTGGAAATGAGCTCCGGATTGCTGTAAAAATCGGCCGGGACCACATAATTGCCATTTTCGTCCACGATTTTATTAAAGTGCAGTGCCACCGGGTTGATGCGGTTGTAGAGGTTGTAAACAGAAAAGATCAGTTCGTGCTGGTACTTCCGTTCAGCTTTGCTCAGTCGCCAGTTCAGAGCCAGATCGAGCCTGTGATAAGGAGGTAGCCGGTCATTGTTTCGCTCTGCATAGCTTGGTACCTGGTGATTATCATAGTAATAGAAACCGGTAGGGGTGGAAAAAGGAGCCCCCGTCATATAAATGAAATTGCCGGTCAGGGTTAATCTTGGATGAAAGTTCCACGAAAGGTAGAGAGAGAAGTCATGGGGCCGGTCGGAATAGGCCGGGTAAGGATTTCCCCCGCTAATTCCATCCACCTGGTAGATGGCCCTTGATATGGTATAGGAGATCCAACCGCTCAGCCTGCCATGCTCCTTATTCAAAATGGTTTCCAAACCATAAGCTTTTCCCTCCCCAAAAAGAAGCTCTTCCTCCACCAGTGGATTCATCAACATATGTGCATGGTCCCTGTAATCGATCAGCTCATTCATTTTCTTGTAATATGCCTCCAGGGTAAGACTCAGTCCGGGAATTGAAAAGCGGCGGGTGTAGGCCAGGGTAAACTGGTTTGCGGATTGAGGAGGTACATTGGGTCCGGCAGGGAGCCAGACTTCCAGGGAGGTAAAAGGACTGATGGAGTTGGTAATCAGGTACTGGAACTGACTGGTTCGGCCAAAACTCATTTTAAATATATTTTTCACCCCCGGTTGCCAGACCATGCTGATCCTGGGATCCAGGGCAAAATACTGATTATAAACCTCCCCGTCGGGATAAGACTGAACCACGATAGAGTCTCTTTCTATCCCTCCACTGGTGGTTTTTACGATGTTGTATTCGGTGGAGGGCCCCTTGTTTTGCCAGGCGGTAACTCTTAATCCGGCCCGGATAGAGATATTGTTATTAATAATGAACTGGTTGGAAAGATACAGGGCCAACTCCCGGGTATAGCGAACCGAAAGATCATATCCCGGGTCCCACTCCACTCCTCCCCGGTACACATTTCCCGGATCATGGAAATGGGCTGCCATCAAAAATCCATATCGAAGGGTATTATGGGGATTCAGATAATGGGTAAAATCGTATTTCATCGTCAGATTATCAATGCTGGAATTCCAGTAATCATTTTCTTCCACATCCATATACAGGCGATAGTCATACCCGGAAGCCAGCAGGGTAAGATTTGAAAAGAGTTTATCAGAATAGATGTGGTTCCACCGAAGGGTAGAGGTTCTGTTTTTCCAGTTGATCCCCGACGAGAGTTCTGCAAAATTTTGTTGCTCAAAATTGTCTTCACCCCGGTAAATGGAGAAAAACAGCCGGTTCCTGGAGTTAATGTTGTAGTTAAGCTTCAGGTGCAGGTCCGAAAAATGAAGATCAGTAATATTTGGATTCCAGTTCTGAAAAGGCCTGGTGATATAGGAACGCCTTCCCGATACTATGAAAGAGATGTGCTCCTTCCATATGGGCCCCTCCAGCGACAGCCTTGACGAGAGAAGCCCCACGCTCCCATCCATGGCAAAGTGGTGCATATTTCCGTCTTTGGTCCTGATATCGATCAGGGATGAGAGCCTGCCTCCGTAATTAACAGGGAAATCACCTTTGTAAATCTTCACATCCTTGATGGCATCGGGGATGACGGTACTGAAGTAACCCAGCAGATGGCTTGGATTATATATGGGCGCTTCATCGATGGTAATCATATTCTGGTCGCGCCCCCCTCCCCTGACAAAAAAAATAGTGGATCCATCCCCGAAGAATTTGACGCCCGGGACACCCGCCAGTGATTTGATCACATCCTTTTCCCCGAAAAGAGCCGGCATCTTTCTTACCGATTCCGGATTGATTCGTTCTTCAGAGCTCCTGGTGGTTCTTATCATATTATCAAGCTCGTCGGAATATATTTTTACTTCTGCGATCTGCCTGGCTTCCTTCTCCATTCTGAAATCAACTGCCTGGTCCACAGACTTCTGGAGCACAACGCTTCCTTTCCTGTAACCCACATATGTACAGAGCAGTTCATTTACCTTTTCCTGAAGGGTCAGGGAATAGAATCCGTAGCTATTGGTGATGGTACCCACTGATCCTCCCGGAACGGTGATTGTTGCCCCAATGAGTACTTCTCCGGTCCGCGAATCATTCACAAAGCCACTAAGGGTAAACTTTTCCCCGGCCATTTGAGAGCTGTCGGCCAGAAGCACTGCTTCCTCCTTTGACATAGTACCCCTGCTACGTTTGAGAACCACCTGCTGTTCCACCACTTCGAAGGAAATCCTGCGGCCCGAAAAAAGCAGGGTCAACGCCTCGTCCAGCGACACGTGGTCGACATGAATGCTAATGAGCTCATCTTCATCGATCAGCCTGGAGTTATAGGAAAAACTGAGGCCGGACTGTTCCTCTATCTGGTCCAGCACTTCCTCCATGGGTCTCTCATCAAAATGAAGAGTAAGCTCCGGCCCGGCCTCCTGCCCGGAAACAATCAGGCCTGCAGTCAGCAAGCAACTTAGCAGGGATATTTTTAATCCTGTTCCAAACATTTAGTTCTGGCTATTCAAGGCATCCTTCCCCATGGAGCCTGATCTCGTTCTCCATCCGTTCAACCTGCAGGTCAAGTGTCAGTTCAAGAACATTCAATATGGCATCAATGGTCTGATCCTTGAAGGTAACAGTAATAGGACAAGCCGCCAGGTCCTGATTCACGATTACTATATTGACATCATATACCCTGCTCAGCAGCTCGGAAACTTCCTGAAGGGTGCTTTCCTGGAAGAACAGTTCCCTGGTCTTCCAAGCTTTACTGTTTGGATCAGCAGCAGGAATCAGTTTCAACTCTCTTTGTGATTTATGATAGCTGCCTCCGGACCCGGCTTTCATCACAATCAGGTCCTGTTGGTCAGCTTTGGCACTCATGGCCACCAGGCCACTTTCCACAATGATCTCCACCGTAGGATTCTGCTTATAGGCATTTACATTAAAGCTGGTTCCAAGCACCTTTACCAGTGCTGTCCCGGCATCAACAACAAAGGGCTTTGTGGTATCTCTGGCCACATCAAACCACGCCTCACCCGAGAGATATACCTTTCGCAGCTCTTGATCAAAGCCTCTTTTGTATTTTAAGCTGGAATGCCTGTTCACCAGCACCCTGCTTCCATCTTCCATGACCACCTCCACAGGCTCATAAGCAGCACGGACGTGTTCCATGCCCATATTGCGGCTTAGATAGAGCCAGGAGAAAGTAAGCAGCAGGCCCATCACCAGAACCGCTGCCATGCGATAGGAATAATAGAGTATTGAACGGGCGGGGCGGGTTTTATAAGCCGGGAGTTTCTTCTGCATAAGGGTCCATTCAGTATCCAGATCATAATTATGCTCCGGACTGGCTGAATCCCAGATTAGCCGGTATTCATCCAGCTTTTTCCGCTTGTCCGGATCCTTTCTGAGCTCCTCCTGAAACAGGGTGAGTTCATCCGGACTTAACTCGCCCGATAGAAAGCCGACCAGCAGCCCGTCAAAATCTCTATGTAAGTTTTCCTCCAACATTTCTCTTATTACACACGCGTGAAGGGTCTAACCCCTATGGTAACATATCACTTTCTTTAATTCAATGCAAACAAAATCAGCCACAACAGGATTGTCATGTATTTTGCCAGCTGTTCCCTTAAAATCTTCAGGGCCTTAGACATCTGGTTTTCAACAGTTTTCACTGAAATATCCAGTTTATTGGCGATCTCACTGTATTTCAGTCCCTCAAAACGGTTTAATTCAAAAATCTCACGGCACTTCTCCGGAAGGGAATCTATGGCACCCCGGATCTTCTCTTCCAGCTCCATGGACTCGATCTGGGCGCTTACATCCCAATCCCCGGCACTTTCCGGCACCTCCTCAGATGAGAACTTCTTCCGGTCCCTGATCATATTCAGGCTCCTGTTATTGACCGAGGTAAAGAGATAGGATTTCAGGGAAGTGGAGAGATCTATATCATTGCGTTTCTCCCAGAGATTAACAAACACCTGGTGAACCACCTCCCTTGCATCTTCTTCATTGCCCAGGATTCGCCTGGAAAATGCCATCAGCGAAGGAAAATACTTCCTGAAGAGTTCTTCAAATGCCTGATTGTCCAGGCGGCCAGTCATATCCGGTTCCTTTTCAATGGTCATTATTATCTTTGATAGAGCTTTACCTACTTTGGTTTAATTAATGCATTCAACAGTTGTTATACCCCAAAAGACTTACAAATGTTCAAGAAAAAATGCAAAAGGATTTGTACAGGCAGGTTTTACTCCACTCTGAAAGGCACCCGTTTCTCCAGGTATTTTCCACTGGAATCGCTTCCCCGGATCAAAATCTCGTAGTCCCCTTTCATGTCAGCTGTTCGAAAAGATATCTTTTGATCCACCTCGGATTTTAGCTCCAGTTTAGGATTCCAGTAAAGGGTATTGCGCACATCGGGCATCCTTGGATCCTCAACACTGTTTAGAATGGTGTCGGATCCTGGCAGATCCAGCATCTGGTAGTTTACAAGCAATCCCGAAGAGGGAAGATCGATATACCCCAGATCGTTGTTCTTGGAAATAAGGCTGATAATTCCACCAAAGGTTACATTTCCCCTGATATAGGGAGCATTTACAATCTCAACCCGTTCAATGAGTCTCGGGGAGACCGCCAGAACGGCTTCAACATCGAAAATGGCTACCCCGTCGATCATCAACAGAGGACTGTAGATGGCCAGGTCGTGATGTTCGCCCAGGATTACCAGGCGACGCTTGCCATCACTTCTCCTGACTGAAACCTGGGGGACCACCTCAATAAAGTACTCCTCAAGATTGGGGAGCTTTATGAAATCGTCAAAAATGACTATGGAAGTCGGTTGACCGTAAAACAATCGCTCCTCGGGTACAACAGTCTTCGGAATCACCGCCTGCAATGGATAATATTGCATACTGACCTGTGCATTTACTGACATTTCGGTAATAAGATCTGCGAGACTATCATTCAATTGTACCGGGTAGGATGGTAGTTGAAGGGCATCCTGACTAAAATCCCGGTCAATCAATAACTCAAGATCGGTGAATTCTGCATGATTGGCGGAGACAAAAAGGTCTCTCTCGCCTGAATAGCCGGGCAAAGAGAAATAGAACCTGCCAGCCGAATCGGAGTAGTTACAAAGGAAGTCCTTGTCATTTCCCAGCACCGACACATAAATAGTGGCATAGGGAGCCGGTGTACTATCAGAGGCACTAATCGCCTGACCGGTCAAAGAGAGTCCTTTGGTTTCAGGAAGTATGTCAGAATTACCCTGCATATCCACAGGACACCCTGGCCGGAAGTAGCTCTGCCCGCCATGAAGTCCTGCCCTGCTAACACTGACAGTCAAATCTGCCGGGGCGTAAGGTAAATTCCAGAGCAATTCTGCCACTACCTCTTCGCGGGTTCCGTAACTATCCTTACTTAAAGAGCACTCCAGCATATCTGAAGGGTGCTTCTCAGTTTGATTCAGCATGTGCCGGGCTTCCAGGGGATCCCACCCTAGAGAATCCACTGGAAGAACCTGATCATTGTACGGATCGTATATCCGTATGGATGTGTATACATATTCTTCAGGTCCGCAGTTACGCATCCACCTGGTGTAAGCTTTCATATAATAGGTCCCTGAAGAGATACCCTCAGGAATATTCATGGTCCCCAGGCCCCCCCCTGCATCGATCCCTACCTTGCTCTGCGCAAGAGAGGCTCCATTGGGCTGGATCAGCTCCACATAGAGAATCCGGCTCCACTCGGCATCCATATCTTCAGCCGGTTTCCGGTAGTAAGCTCTGTAATTAATGCTTTCGCCACTGATATAGTAGCCCCTGTCGGTAAGTAACATCAGGCCCTCCTTGTGGCTCTGGGCTCCCAGCAGGAGTCCAATTCCAAGCAACACTGCACTACATAAGATTCTGTTTCTCATATCTTTCAATCTAATGGCCAAAAATCAGGTGGTTCGCCCGAGCTCCCCTTCCGTACCCTGCAATCAAGGCATTCCATAAAGGTTTCTCCGGTGTGCGGGCCTCCCGTTTCGGGATCAATCGCACTGGAAACATAAACCGGCAGGTCTGCCGTCATCAGATATCTGAAACGGGGCCTTTCCGGAAGAGGATAGCAAAACAATACATCATATTTTTCTAAGCCCTCAACTTCTTGAACAAAAAGCCGTTTCTCAGTGACTCCGGAAACACCGAAAAAACCAAGAATTCTCTCATCTGGATCATCCGGATTACTAAAATTACTTGGAGTCAGCGAGGGCAGCCGGTCATATAAACCGCTCTGTGAACGGGAGTTTTTCTTAAGCTCATCCCAGTACCTGAAGGAGGCCTCATCCAGTGCATGCTGCCTTACAAGCAGGCTGTATCCATAGCTCAGGCGCTGGGTTTCATTTGAGACAAAATTGAGGGGCATATAGGTGTAAGAGGGGCTGCTTGTATTTGCCGCATCCAGGGTGTAAATACCATCCACATGTCCGGTAATCCAGCATTGTCGGTCATCCAGACTATCGGGGAGGGGCCTGAGAACCCGGTCATAACTATAGATAAAACCGTCGTAATCGGGATTGCGAAATTCATAGGTCTCCACCATCTCCCAGCGCATAAATTCGGATGAATCAGCATCCATCTGGAAGTCGATGTAAAACTGGATACCATCAACAAAGACCTCCGGATCTGAGGTGGGGATGGATTCCATTTCATAATAGATCCTGTCAATGGCAGTAGGTGGCTTCAGCGTGGAGTAGTCGGATAAATAGACCCTGCCATCAGATGTGAGCACCCGCAGCATATATTGTCCGCCATAGTTCATAAATCCTGCAGGGACCTCAGTGCTGTAATAACCCGGTGAGGATTCCGAAAAAGATAGCTGGTCGCCGTCCAGGCTTTCAAACTCAAGCACACATCCCGTCTCGGGAATAAATTCCGGGTAAGTTAGTCCGTCCGACCTGGAAATCTGAATAGTCTGTGTACCGGGAATGTTGGTAATCTGGGCATTGATCACCAGGGTCCCGCTAAGTATTTCATCCTCGCCAGGATAATAACGGTCAACACATGCAGAAAGCAGCAACATAATAACTATGGAAGATATCTTACTAATTACTCTCATAGTTGCCCAGTTTGACATTCCAGGAGATGGTAAATATAGGAGCCCCGATCACCGAAAAAGAATACCCTTTGATAAAATATTCCTCCGGCACAAAATAGATGCTTTGCGGGTTATTCCTTCCAAGCAAATTGTAGACATTGAAGCTCCAGGTGGAATGCATAAACTTATCGGCTTTCAGGTTTCCTTCTATATTCAGGGAAAGGTCGATCCTGAAATAGTCGGGTATCCTGAACTGGTTCCTGGCATAGTAATCTATGTAGGCTATATTATTAATATAATAGAGCGATGTGGGATAGGTAATTGGCCGGCCCGACATGTAGACCAGATTTGAACCTATCGAAAATCTCCTGTTAATACTGTAGTTGGCAACCACGTTCAATACGTTGGGCCTGTCGAAGTTGGAAGGATAAGGATTGCCGTTATTAATGGACTCATAATCCTCATCACCGTCAACCAGCATCTCCGACCTGGAGTAGGTATAGCTAATCCAGCCATCCAGTTTTCCTGAAGTTTTCTGGAGCATAAACTCTATACCATAGGCGTTCTGCAATCCCTGCAAAACAACAGTCTCGGTCAAAGGAGAAGTAATGAAATCTGCCCCATCCTTATACTCAACAATATCGGTGGAATATTTATAGTAGAGCTCCACCGATGAGGAAAGCCCCAGCTTTGGGAAAATATGGTATACTCCCCCGGTAAGCTGATAGCTGGTCTGGGGTTCTATATAGTAATCGGAGAGCTTCCACTGGTCGGTAGGAGAAATGGTTACCGTATTGCTCAACATGAAGAGGTACTGCCTCATCTGATTGAAGGAGAGTTTAAAAGAGGTATTGGGACCTGCTTTCATATTCACCGCCAGGCGGAATTCGGGTCCCGAATGAAAACTGACCGATTCGAAGTCATCGAACATCAGGGAGTCCACAATGGTGTTCTCTGACTTTGGTTTCCCTTCCTCGTACAACATAACCGTCTGGGGGCCCAGATAGGAATAGAGGCTGTATCGTACTCCAGCATACAGGGTTAGCCACCTGTTTATTTCAAAATTGTCGCCGATAAACAAGGCACCCTCCAATGCAGATTCAAATCCCAGGTCTGTGGGGTTCCGGATCGATGCCTCCCCGTAAGGTTCAACGTTGCCCCGATCGAGCCTGTAATAGATCAGGCTGGCTCCAAAATCAATCCTGTGCTTCAATGAGGGAATCCACTCAAATTCACTTACAAGCTCATTGTGATTCAGCATGTACTCGTGCGTATAGGCTCTGGATATTTCACTCTGATCGGTGTTGGCGAAATTGTAAAAGGACGTAGCACCGGTTAGCTTTGAAGTAAGTGCAGGAGAAATATTTCTTTCCCAGCTGGCAGAACCACCCCGGTTGCTGTATTCGTAATCACTGAGGGTGCTGTACCTGAATCTGTCAAAGCTCTGGTAGTAAAAAAGATTAAATGTGTTTTTTTCACCTGGCTGGAAGTTCAGCTGTCCGGCAAAATCATAGAAAAATGCGTCACTGTCACGGATCAGGGGATCTTCCATCCTGTTAAGGATCCAGTCCGAATAGGAGGAGCGCCCACTGATCAGGTAGGAAGAGTGATCTTTTTTTAAGGGACCTTCCACGGTGGCATGTGCCGCAACCGGACTAATCCCTGCATGTGCGGTAAAGGATTTATTATTTCCCTTACGTGTTCCGATATTAAACACCGATGAAAGCCGCCCTCCATAATTTACCGGAACACTCCCCTTGTAAATGGAAAAGTCTCTGATCATATCGGAATTAAAAGCTGAAAAGAAGCCAAAGAGGTGGGAGGTATTGTATACTGGAAGACGATTGATGTAAAAAATATTCTGGTCCACATTCCCTCCCCTCACATTCACTCCAACCGACGCTTCGCCTGCACTGGTTATACCCGGAAGCAACTTGGAGATTTTAATCACATCGCGCTCCCCCATAAAGACAGGCACCTGTTTTAAAGAGTTCATACTGAAGCGTTCCACGCCAATATCCGTGCTATTAATCTCCCTGTACTGCTCTCCCATAATCTGCACTTCATCCAGGGCAATCACTGCCGGCTGCATCTCGATGCGGAAATCTCCGTCCGAATGAACTACCATAGTCACATCCACACTCTCCATCCCGATAAAACTGAAACGTATGGCGTGGCTCCCGGGTGTAATGGCCATGCTCACATTTCCATTCTGGTCCGAAGCAGCTCCTTTCCCTGTTCCCAGGTCCACCATGGTGGCGCCCACCACAGCTTCTCCATTGGCTGCGTTTAGCAGTTTTCCCTTTATCCTGGCCACCCCCCGTGCTGCCGATGCTCCCCTTTCTCCCACTTCAATGGTCCGCACCATCTTTTCCGGACGGGTTCCCGTCATATACAAATCATCTTTCACTCCCATATAGTTCTCACTGAGGGCTGCCTCATCATAACCACCTGTGGCAGATGTATTTATTGGGAGTCTCATGTTAAGGCGCTGCTGTGGCAGGATAATATAACGCCCGGCCCCCAGCCTGTTAAAGAAAAGACCGGTTCCCTTTAATACTTCGTACAGTGCATCGTCAACATGAACAGAATCGGCCTGGTAGCTAATACTGCGTCCTTCAAACCAGTCCCTGTTGTAAAAAATTACCAGGTCGGTCTGGGCCTCCACCTGTTCCACAAACTTGTCAAATCCCTCCCCGGCCATCCGGATATTTACCCGCTCATCTCCCGGTTGTGCCATTAAAGCCACAGAGAAAAGAAGTAGTGGAACCAATAAAAGCCTACGAATCTTCATGGAAAAGAGAGTTACAGTATTCGACAATATGACGAACTTGTGAGTCAGTCGCTTTGTTAAGCTTTACTCTGTTCTGTTTCATAAATAGCTTCACCGTTTTCTGACGCTCGGGATCAAAGGCCTTCAGAAAGGACTTGTTGCTTCGGTAAGGGTAGAACTGTCCGTCTATCACCAGATATGAATCCTTTAAGGGTTCGGTGAAATAGTAAGACTGCACGCCAGAGTTAAGGTTTAACAGGTGGTCCTTGCTCCATGCATATACGCAGCTAACATAGCCTCCTGCCACAATCTGGAAATAGCCGGGTTCACCTTCCGGGCCCTTCATTCTAAGAAAGTTTTGATTCTCAAATGCGAATGATTCAACCCACTCCTCCCTGAGAACCAGGCTGGAATTGGATCCATATATATCCTGGAAATCCAGGATCAGCTTCTGGTTGAAAATATCATACCTGAGCAGCTGTCCTTCAAATTCTTTTTCATGAATCCGGATAACTGAAGTCCTGGACTCGCTGAAGAAAAAGGGATCGCCCTCTGATTCCCTGTAGCGATAAAAATACTTTTCCCCGTTTACAAGATCGGCATCACTTCCATACTTCCTTTCGCATTCGGCAAGGTAGTCGGTGATGCTTAACTGTTGGGCGTAAAGTCCGGAAAGCCCCAGAAGGGCCATCAGCACTGTAATAGTTAAGGGTTTTATAATACACATGGAGCGGCCAAATTACTTAAAATATCGATTCATTTACCAGAAATCGGGTGGAATATGCGTACTGTTTTTATATGCCCTGCAATCCACACAATGTTTATTTACCTCGCCAAAGGAGGACTCTCCATCCATCCAGGCCCTTGCATAATACAGGGGAAGATCCTCCTTTGTCAGAAATCCTGCGGGTCCCCTGGGCACCGGGAAGCAGTACCATTCATAGAAACTCAGGTCCAGGCCTTCTGGTTTTACGGCAAAGGCACGCCTCTCTGACACACCTGCCATGGTAAAAAACCCGAGTATTATCTCCTCTTCATCATTCACATTATGAATATTGGATTTGAGAAGTGCTGGTTGCCTGTCAAATAAGAAGCCCTGTTCCTGCGAGGTTTTTTTTAACTCGTTCCAGTAATGAAATGCTTCTTCGCCCAGGGAGTACTGCTTCACGAGCAGACTGTACTTATGATGAAGTTTTTGCTCCTGCTGAATATTGGGAACGAAGGTAAAGGGTTTCTTGATATAGATTCCAAAGTCCAGGATGCCCAGGGCCATGCTGTGGATGGTGCTAAGTTCGCTGGTGATATAGCAGATGCGATAGTTGCTTGAATCGGGAAGATCCTTCATTCTAAAATCCACATCCAGAATAAAGCCCTCCATATTGGGATTGTGAAATTCATAGGTCTCGGTCAGATCCCAACGGATATATTCATAGGCTTCATCATCGTAGGTAAAGTCAACAAAAAACCGGATTCCGCTGGTGGAGTCGGTTTCGGAGGCATAACTGTTGTGCTCCACTTCATAATAAAGCGAATCTATGGCCGGTACAGGGCGCAGTTTATCAAAACCGGACTCATACACCTTACCATCGGGGTTAATTACCTGAAGCATGTATGACATTCCTGTCTGAAGGAAGGAAGAATCCAGATCAGCTTTATAATAGCCCGGTTCAAACTCCGAAAAAATTCTGAGTTCACCGTCTTCCCGGATCACCTCTGCAAAGCTTCCAGATTGGGGACTGAAAGAAGGAAAGGCCAGTCCAACCGACCTGGAGATTTCAATCACCTGCTCTCCAGCCTGATCTGTCAGGTGCGCATTAATCACCAAAGTCCCGGTCTTCAGATCATCCTCTTCAGGATAATAACGTTCCACACAGGCCGTAATCCAGCAGGATAATACTGGCAGCAGCAGAATTAAGACTTTATACATCAATTGTTTAGATGCAATGTTAGGGTACTTCAAATCTAGCTCAATATACAAGATAAACTTAGTTTAGGACAATATTTGTACATTTATCCAGCCAAAAATCAGATGCGGAAATCTTTACTAAAAATATACTCCATTGCTGCATGGATCACCATGGCCATCACCTCCGTTATCATAACACCCTTCTTTCTGCTGGTCTGGGTTTTAACCTTCTGGTGGGACAGGCGAAGGGTAGCGACCCATATGATGGGAACCTTCTGGGCATGGCACTACCAGTCCCTGATCCCCTTCTGGAAACTCCACCTCGAAGGCAGAGAGAAGATCCCCTGGAAACGTCCGGTGGTGATGGTTGCCAATCACCGCTCCCTCATAGACATCCTGGCACTTTACAAAATCCGGAGACCCTTTAAATGGACCTCCAAGGATGAAAATTTCAGGTTGCCTTTTATTGGCATGGTCCTCTCCCTGACAAACTCCATCAGGATCAAACGGGAATCGCTCCGTTCGGGAGCACAGTTTCTTTCCCAGGCTGAAACAGAAATTACCAAAGGCTCTTCCATACTTCTTTTCCCGGAGGGAACCCGGTCCAAGACCCTGGAGATGAGGGTCTTCAAAGAAGGAGCCTTCCTTCTTGCAAAAAAGACAGGATGCGGGATTATTCCCATTGTCCACGCGGGATCGGAAAAGACCTTTGACCGCGGCTCGTGGGTGCTGAAAGGCTTTGCCCCCATCTATATCCGGGTACTGGATGAAATCCCGGCAAGCGAGGTCGAAAAACTGGATATAAAGGAGCTGATGCAGCTGACCCGCAAGAGGATGGAGGAAGGCATTGCCAGCCTGGAACAGGAACTGGTGAGAAAATGAAAAAGCGGAACCAATCCATCCGGCGCATGGGTTTTATAAAGGACCAGCAGGGGATCATGAACCGCTATATGCGTGAATCGTCTCACTGGAAAACCCACCTGGAGAAGACCCGCAATTTTATCACTGAGTCATTCCGGCAAAGTGAAGCAGAAAGTGTTGCTGTACTGGGCAGTGGCTGGTTGCTGGATGTCCCCCTTGATCACCTGCTGGTCAGATTCAAACACATTTACCTGGTAGATATTCATCACCCCATCCAGATTCGCAAACGTACTGCCGGCATGAGCCAGGTGGAACTGATTGAGGAGGATCTCACCGGAGGAGCAATTACGCAGGTCTGGGACTACCTTGAGAAAGAGTCCCCGCCTAAGGATGGGATCCTGCAAGGGCACTTTCCCCTGACCCCACCCCTGTCCCGGATCAGCCCCGATGTCCTTATATCCGTCAATCTGCTGAACCAGCTTGATATTATTGTATGTGACCATATCCTTAAAAAGAAGCATTATCAACAGGAGGCTCTTGCACCGCTCCGATCTGCCATCCAGGCATTTCACCTGGATTGGATCACAAAAAAACCGGGATGCCTGATAACAGATACAGTGGAGGAGGTGGTGGATAAAAACGGGGCAAAAAGTTCCAAAGCTTTGCTTTACACGAACTTACCCCCCGGGGTCCGCAGCGACAGCTGGTGGTGGGATTTTGATTCCCAGGGCACCTACCATCCTGGAAGCCGCACCCGCATGGAGGTTCAGGCAATTGAGTGGCTTTGATCCCGGTCTTTTTTTAACCGCTTTTAAAGAGTTTTGTGTTGAAAAAGAAATGATGCTCAGGCCATACTTTTGCATATCTTTGTGCTGCCAAAAGAGGAGATGAATATGACGGCGAATTATTCAGAAGATACCATACGGACGCTTGACTGGAAGGAGCATATCCGAAAGCGTCCGGGAATGTATATCGGGAAGCTGGGAGACGGCTCATCGCCCGATGATGGTATATATATTTTATTGAAGGAGGTACTCGATAACTGTATCGACGAATACATGATGGGCTTTGGTAAGACCATTGAGATTAACATTGATGAACACCGGGTTTCTATCCGTGATTATGGTAGGGGCGTTCCCCTTGGAAAAGTGGTAGACGTGGCCTCAAAAATGAATACTGGTGCCAAATACGATTCCAAGGTATTTAAGAAATCTGTGGGACTGAACGGTGTTGGGATCAAGGCAGTGAATGCCCTCTCGTCCAGTTTCACCATCCAATCAATAAGAGAAGGGAAGGAAAAGTCGGTGGATTTCAGCGAAGGGGACCTGGTGAAGAATCATCCCCAACGGAACTCCACAGAAAAGAACGGGACGCTGATCACCTTTGAGCCCGATCACACCATGTTCGGAAAGTTCAATTTTATCGATGAGTACGTCGAGACGATGATCCGTAACTACACCTACCTGAATACGGGGCTTATCATCTCTTACAACGGGCAAAAATTTCAATCGAAAAATGGACTACTTGACCTGTTGCAGGAAAATATGAGCGGGGAAGGCCTCTACCCCATCATTCACCTGATGAACGGAGATATCGAAGTGGCCATCACCCACGGAAACCAGTATGGTGAAGAGTATTACGGCTTTGTAAACGGACAGCATACTACCCAGGGCGGCACCCACCAGGTAGCCTTCAAAGAGGCGCTGGTAAAAACCGTCCGGGACTTTTTCAAAAAAGATTTTGATGCCTCCGATATCCGCACTTCCATAATCGCTGCCATAAGCATCAAGGTGGAGGAACCGGTTTTTGAATCACAGACCAAAACCAAGCTTGGCTCAAAAGATATCGGGCCCAATGGTCCTTCTGTCCGGAACTTCATTATGAACTTCCTTACTTCCAAATTGGATGATTACCTCCACAAACACAGCGAAACGGCCCATGCCCTTCAGAGGAAGATCCAGGAGTCGGAGAAGGAGCGCAAGGCCATATCCGGGATTAAAAAACTGGCCAGGGAGCGAGCCAAAAAGGCGAATCTGCATAATAAGAAACTGCGCGACTGCAGGATCCACTACAATGGGAAAGACGTACGAAAAAACGAATCCACCCTCTTCATTACTGAGGGAGACTCCGCCTCCGGCTCTATCACTAAATCCAGAAGTGTAAATACCCAGGCAGTATTCAGCCTCAGGGGTAAACCCCTTAACTCCTTTGGCCTTACCAAAAAAGTAGTCTATGAAAATGAGGAGTTCAACCTGCTCCAGGCGGCTTTGAATATTGAAGACGGACTGGACGGATTGAGGTATAAAAATGTGGTGATTGCAACAGATGCCGATGTGGACGGAATGCACATCCGCTTGCTCTTGCTCACCTTTTTCCTGCAGTTCTTCCCCAACCTGGTCCGAAACGGCCATCTCTTCATCCTTCAGACGCCCCTTTTCAGGGTCAGGAACAAGAAAGAGACCTTTTACTGTTACTCCGACGAGGAGAAGAACAGTGCCATGGAGAAGCTGGGAAGGAATCCGGAAATCACCCGCTTCAAGGGATTGGGTGAGATCTCCCCGGACGAATTCAAACATTTCATTGGTCCCGATATCAGGCTGGAGCCGGTACGCCTGAAGAAAGAGGATGACCTGAAAGAGATCCTTGGATTCTACATGGGTAAAAACACTCCTGAACGACAAAATTTTATCATAGACAGACTAAGGGTGGAAGAGGATCCCGTGGAGGTAGCCTGATTGCTATTTTACCCGCCCTGGTCAAGAAGAATCAGTGTAGAAACAGATGAAAGACATCGACGATACATCATTGGATGCACAAGCTGAAGAACAGCACTCCGGGGAGGATGTGAAGATCACACGCCTCACAGGGATGTATGAGGATTATTTTATTGATTATGCCTCCTATGTGATTCTTGAACGTGCCGTGCCGCATATTATTGACGGATTGAAACCTGTCCAGAGGCGCATCATGCACTCCATGAAAAGGATCGATGACGGACGCTTCAACAAGGTGGCCAATATCATCGGGAACACCATGCAGTATCACCCCCACGGGGATGCATCCATTGGAGATGCCCTGGTATCCATCGGACAGAAGGAGCTACTGGTTGATACCCAGGGAAACTGGGGAAATATCTATACAGGCGATGGGGCTGCTGCCTCTAGGTACATTGAATCCAGGCTATCCCCTTTTGCCAACGAGGTACTTTTCAATTCCAAAACCACCGAATGGAAACTCTCCTACGATGGCAGGAATAAGGAACCTGTTACCCTGCCGGTGAAGTTCCCTCTGTTGCTGGCTCTCGGTGCTGAAGGGATTGCAGTTGGACTTTCCTCCAAGATCCTTCCCCATAACTTCAATGAACTGATCGATGCTTCCATCAAGTACCTGCAGGGGAAAGAATTTGAACTCTTCCCCGATTTCCCAACGGGCGGACTGGCAGAGGTGTCGCGTTACAACGATGGCTTACGTGGCGGAGCCATCAGAGTCAGGGCCAAAATCGAAAAGCTTGATAACAAAACCCTGGTAATTAAGGACCTTCCCTATGGGAAGAATACGGGATCCCTGATTGAGACCGTCATAAAAGCCAGTGAGAAAGGAAAGATCAAGATTAAGCGGATCGACGACAATACTGCCGAGAACGTTGAAATCCTGGTCCACCTGGGCTCCAATGTCTCTTCCGATAAAACCATTGATGCCCTCTACGCATTTACAGATTGCGAAATATCCATCTCGCCCAACTGCTGTGTAATTGATAATGACAAACCCCGTTTTGTGGGGGTCAGCGAAATTCTGAGGGTTAATGCCGATCATACCAAGGAACTGCTCAGGCAGGA
>CAYWGP010000013.1:0-35607 GCA_964458155.1 uncultured Bacteroides sp. | reverse complement strand
AATGGCAGGTATCAGGCCACCCTCAAGCTCCTGTTCCAGCGAGAGCCATGGGTGGGCTTCGTCCAGGTAGCTGGTGCGCGTCACAAAAGAAAACCTTCCTTCCAGCCTGGCCGGATCCACACCCAGCACCTGGGGATTCACAATTTTATTCAGGTTCAGACAACTGGCATCGTCTCCATCGGCCCTGCGCAGCTGCACAAAAGAGTAAGCATCGCTTAATCCAAATTCATATTGTACCGAGGGATCGTTGAGCTGTTTCAGGACAGGTGCGGTGGATTCCGCATAATAGAGATATCCCCCGGTGCCGCTGCCTGGATCATGGGCATTGGAAAAAAGATCCTTGCGGTTACTTCCTGTGGAGATTACCAGGAAAGCACCTATGGCAAAAAGAATCACAATACTCATGCTACGGCTCAGGTTCCTGCGGGCGTTCCTGGTGCTCATCTGCGGAAGGTCCATAGCTCCCTTCTTTCCGGCAGAGGGGCGCTGGAGGTGCCAGTAAAAAAAGAGCACGGCCGAAATCAGAAGCAATCCCCCCGCACCAAAAAAGAGGGCCACATTCACCACCTCCATCCTGACCAGCTGAGAAGCAATCAGTCCCAGTGCAATCAGGGCAGTGCTTATAAATATCCAGGCGATAATCTTTCTCCGGGTAGCAGCTGGAAGCATTTTTCTGCTTCCCTGCTTATTATGTGCACTGACCGAGCTCTTCAGCCTGCGGTTCATGGGAAACCATATGGCCAGGAAAGAGATCAGCAGGGTCATTAGCAGTCCGAGCAGAAGGGTGGACATCCGGATATCCATATGCATCATCTCGGTTCGAACCACATCGCTCCAGATTCCGTTCATGGCCATAAAAACCAGTTTGTTATAAAGCACTGATAAGAATACGCCGGCCAGGGAACCGGCCAGGGCCACCAGCATGGTCTCTCCCAGGGTAACACGCCGGATGGTCTTCAGGGGAATACCCATCACCACCAGGGTTCTGAGCTGTTCGCTCCGGCTCTCGATGTTCAGCAGGAAGAGCAGCACAGTCAGAATCACTGCCGCCAGCAGCAGGAAGAAACTGAGTCCGCCAAAGAGCTCTGTGAAGTCCACTCCGCCCCCTGCAGCCTCATAGCCCCTGGTCCTTGTATCCTCCACTGTAAACCCCAGAATTTGCGGATCGACCTGCTCCATAAGTGAGCTTTCCAGCGAAGCCATGGTCACTCCATCTGCTAAGGGATAACGAAATGAGGTATAGGTCCCGAAGCGGTTTTTCCAGAGCTCTTCTGCCTTTTCCACGGAGATAAATGCCTTGGGAATTCCTCCATACTCATCCCAGTAATCTTCATCTTTATCCCTGATACTTTCCAGTGATATGGGCACCCCGGTATTCCAGTCACGGCAGTTACCCACATCGGATAAGCCCGGGAGATCGGGCATCAGGCTCCCGTCACCATATCTTCCCTCCATTGGCACTATGGAGTGTATTACAAAAGGGGCGGTGGTATCGCTCAGTTCGCGAAGGGGACCCACCACAAAATAGCTGAGTTGAAGGGTATCTCCCACCGAAGCTTTCAGGTCCGTGGCCAGCCACTGATTGATGATCATCTCACCGGGATTCAGCATCTGTGAAGGAAGTGTCGATACAAAAGAGTAGGGAGTAGAACCCTCAGGTGATTCGAAACTATTCACAAAATAGGTAAGGATCCCCTCACTCCCATCGCTTAGCTCAAAGAGCGGACGCGACATAACATCGTCAATAAATACCCTGTCGCTGGTAAGTTCCACCTGCTGAAACTCCTCCAGCATATTTAGTTTCAATCCGGCATCGGCTACAGAGAACTCACTTCGTATGGCCTCCCATAGTTCCTCGCTGCTGCTCTGTTCATCCGCGCCGAGTAGCATGATATTGACCCTTCCGGAAAAATCCATCAGCTTTTCCAGGCGACTTGAAGAGATAAAAATATTAAAGGGAGCCGTCTGGCTGACCTTCAGGCTGAAGCGTCCCATCTCTGCGTCACCTGCCACATCTTTTACGGTAGCCCTCAGCGTTACCACGCTTTCGGCATCGGAGACAAAGGGTGCATTGAGGGGGATAAGGCTCGCTTTTTCGATCCTCAAAAGAAGTTCATCGCCCCCCTCCACACTTAATCTGTTGGCCAGATTCCGGCTAATAATTATGGAATCGCCCGACAGCCTGCTGTAATAATCTTCCAGCCCTGCCAGGGTGTCGAAGCCTGAATCAACTCCAAGAACCTGGATATGATTCATACGACGTGCGCCTCCGTCGGCCACGGCACTTCCCTCCTGCAGTAGCATGGAAGACACCGGGATCTGCAGACGGTTTTCGACCCTGCGGGAAAGTTCCATTGTGAAATAACGGTCGCCTGCTTTCAGCACGTGGCTGATCTTTCCCAATCGATTTTCCACAATCCTGTTCAGGCTGTATTCCACCGAATCACCAAGTACAAGGGCGCCTGTTAGCACCGCTCCGCTGGTGGCCACACCCAGAGCCAGCAAGAGGTTTTTGCGGATGTAAAAGCGAAGGTTGTTGTATATGAATTTCAGGACCGACATAGGGCTGTGATCAGGCGGATCAGATTTGGTGAAGTTTACCCTCCCTGATCTCCAGGGTTCTTTCCATTCGCCTTGCCAGTTCGATTGAGTGGGTCACTACCATAAGGGTAAGACCATCCTCCTGGTTCAGTTCCAGAAGCAGATCGGCCATATTCTCCACATTCCTGCTGTCGAGGGCCCCCGTAGGTTCATCGGCCAGCAGTATGGAGGGGGAATTGATCATTGACCTCACCACGGCTGCACGCTGACACTCACCTCCGGAAAGGATCCCCGGCAGTTTGTTCCTGAATTCCCAGATTCCTACCCTTTTCATCAGGACCTCGGCCCGTTCAGCACTAATGGCCCGGGATGTCCTGTCGGATTTTACCAGGGTGGGGATAAGAACATTTTCAAGGAGGGTGCACTGGGGCAGCAGGTGATGGAACTGAAACACAAAACCTATCTGCCTGTTCCTGTAAAGATCGATCTCATGGCCGGTATAGCCTGTAATATCCTGATCCCGGAAAAGTACCCTGCCTTTATCCGGACTATCAAGGCCTCCCACAAGGTTCAGCAGGGTGGTTTTTCCCGATCCGGAGGGTCCGAGAATAGCTATCCCTTCTCCTTCCTTTACCTGCAGGGAAAGATCTTTCAGCACCGGGCGATAGCTTGAATCTCCCGGATTGCCAAAGCCTTTATTGATATGTTCCAGAGATAGAAGCGTCATGGGGTTCCTGTTTTAGTTGTCTTCTTTTTTGGTGACTTCTGAATTGTACTTCCTGATGGCACTTTTATAGACCTCCACCATTCTCTGAGCCTGCACATCGATATGGAAGTGCTTGTCAACCCCCTCTTTCCCGGCCCTGCTCAGCCGATCCATCTCTGCCGGGTCGGATAATAGTTTTTCAAGTGCCTGGGCCAGCGCTTCGGGAGTGTTCTCCTTATAGATAACACCACCACCTGTAAGTCCAACAATTTCAGGGAAAGCTCCCAGGGCCGGCTGTACCACCGGAATACCCGAAACCATACATTCAAGCAGGTAGATGCCAAAAGCCTCCCCATTACGAACCGGCACCGAAACCACCGCTACCTTTTCCAGGTAATCCCTGAGCCCCTGCTCCTCGAAGTCTTCATGAAACTCCACCTCTTTATGCAGGCCATGCTCCCGCAGACGGCTCCTGATATCGGCAAGAAATTTTTTATCATCACCGGTGGATCCACCTGTGAGCACCAGGTTCACATCTTCAAATCCCTCTTTCTGCCTGAGCAGGATAAAGGCATCCGCCAGGATGTCCAGGCCATTGCTGTGACACATACGCGACACATAGCCTATATTACGCTTCTTCTCCGTCACCGGCTTAAAAGTATAGTCGGCAGGGTCCACTCCGATATGTACAGAGGTCACCTTCTCTTCGGGCAGGGACATATTCTCCTTCATCACCCCGGCGTAGAAGTCACTTACAGAAATGAATTTTGCCACATCTTCGGCCTTGTTCGACATCAGTTTCCAGACACTTTCAGCAGCCGAGGGTTTCATCACATCGACCCATACATCTTCGTCCTGGAGAGAACAGATTACCGGCACCTGCATGCGTTCACCCAGCTGGTGGGCCAGTCCCAGCAGAAGTGCATTGGAAAGGTGAATCACATCGGGATCACAATTCTCTATGATCCATTCGATCATCTTCTGCAATTCTTCCTTTTGCTGCCCTTCCTCTCCAAGCAGCATGGAGATGGTCATCTCCTCCAGCCCTTTGGCCCTTGTGGAACCGGCAAATCTGGAAGCCAGTTTCAGCATGGGTTTGGAGTTCAGCGCACGGTCCACCCAGCCCGGGGCCTTCCTGAATACAGGAAACTGCTGTTTCAGGTAGATGCTTATGGCCCCGTAAAAGACCGGTATCTCCCTGCTCAGATCATGTTCATCGGCAAAGAGCGGTAAATACATGGGCAGCTTCCTCACCATATGGTCGGATCTCCGCATGGCCTCCACATATTTGGCGTCGCGCAAACAGTTTCCGCAATAAAAACTTCCCCCGGAACCCGGAATGATATGCATTATATTCATTTACTATCCTTTCTATTTCTTTCCAAAACAATATAAGCGGCCGTCACCACCGGCCACATAGATCCGGTCATTTACCACAGCCGGATTGCCATATACAGAGGTTCCCAGTTCATATGTCCACAGGAGTTTCCCTTTTTTGCGATCGAGTAAAAACAGATCTCCCCGCATGCTTGCTGCAAGAACCTTGTTGCCAATTAGCACCGGAGATGCATCCACTGCTCCACCGGTGTTATACTTCCAAACCAGCTTTCCGGTCTTTTTGTTCAGGCAATAAACAAATTTATCCTGGTTCCCGATAAATATCTGGTCTCCGTAGATGGCCGGAGATCCGATAAAGGGCAGATGGGCCTCCTTGTTCTCAAATTCCCAGGCCACCTTTTTCCCGGGCAGGTCGACCGACATAAAGAAGCCATCGTAATCGCCCACATAGGCATGATCGCCGTCGATACCCGCCGAACTGGCCACATAGGTGGAGACAGACATGCTGGCAGCTACCTTCCCGGTGATGGCATCAACCATATGAATAAACCCATCACATCCTCCGAAAACCGCCATTCCATTATAGAGTGCACAGGATCCATTAATAAAATTATCGGTCTCATACTTCCATAAACCTTTGCCTGTGTCCGGATCGACTCCATGCAGGTAGTAATCGTAACTGCCCACCAGGAGTATGCTTTTGCCTCCTTTTTGGTAGAAGGCTGGCGAACCCATGATCATATTCTCGGTCTGGTAGCTCCACTTGATGGCTCCTGTTTTCAGGTCTACAGCATAGAGCGTTCCATCCAGGTTCCCCACATATACGATTCCATCCACTATCAGCGCCGGAGCTTCAATGCTATACCCCAAACTTATCTTCCATTTCAGGCTGCCATCAGAATTTATTCCATATAATGCCCCATCCAGGGTGCCCACCACCACAATCCCGCTACACGCAACGGGTGCAGCCTTGATTGCATCCTGTGCATTGAAGTTCCACAGAAGAGCCGGTTTGCCAGGGATGGATGCAGTACTGACCCCGTTGAGATTCGAATTTCCCCTGAAATTTCCCCAGCAGGCACCCGTCTGGGCATGAAGGCCGGCACCTGAAGCTGAAACTATCAAAAGTGCCAGCAGAAACTGAATAAATGTGTTCTTGTTCCACATAGTAATACCTGTTTTAAGTGCTTATGTTTTGGGACTGATGGCCCCGGTGGGACAGGCATCGGCCACCTCCAGTGCCACTTTTTTCAATCCGGATGCAATATTCTCATTAAAGGGAACTCCAACAATCACATCAAATCCCCTGCCGATAAAGGTCATACCGTAATCTTCCTTATGTCTTGCGGTGAGCCTCACACAGATCCCGCATTTAATGCACTTGGACGCTTCGTAGATCACTTCCTCGTTCTGTACCTGCTTGGTGCATAGCTGACGCTCCCCGGATTTGAAGCGTTTCTGATCGGCACCATAGGAGTCGGAATAGAGCCGAAGCCTGCAGGAATGCAAGTCGCGACAATCGCAATGCAGGCAGCGCGCAGCCTCCTCCATTACCTGTTCCGGTGTCAGGCCATCTTCCTTCTGCTCCGGTTCCAGCCGGGGGCCTTCCACCGATTCCTTGAGATATTCTCCATATTCAGCCGGAACAAGCTTACCAAAGCGGGAGTTAAAGAGAAAGGGCTCACCCTTCACCGGCTCTTTCCTCAGAAACTGATCCACGCTGAAAGCCGCCTCCTTACCCTGTCCCAGGACGCGGATGGCCATTCTGGCGGGCTTAAGGGCACTCCCAACCACAAATACGGAAGTGTCGCCCACCCGGTATGTGCTCCCATCTGCTTCAAGCCCTTTGGGATGCACGGGCAGGCCCCATTGCATTGTTCCGCTTTCTCCTTTTCCTGTGGCTACAAGCACAGCATCGCTTTTCTTCTGTAATTCGCTGAATTTTCCGGCATCCACTTCTGTGCCAAGGATGAATTCCACGCCCAGGGCTGCAATCTGGTTTATTTCCTCCTGTATTACTGCAGCTGGCAGCTCCTCTTCGCCTGGCTCCTTGCAAAGACTTCCACCGGCAAGACTGTTCCGGTCAATCACCCGGCAATGATGTCCTTTGAGGGCCAGATGGTAGGCTGCTGCCAGTCCGGCCGGCCCTGCTCCAATAACAGTAACATTTTTACCGCTGGCCTTCTCCGTCTCTGGTTTCCAGGGCGCAGGAGCTTCCAGGTCCCGGTCACCTGCAAAGCGTTTCAGCAGACAGATGGAGACCGCCTCATCAATGGATTTCCGGCGACAGGCCCCTTCGCAGGGAGCCGTGCAGATCCTTCCCAGAATGGAAGGAAGAGCAATATCCTTTTTTACCACCACCAGCGCCTCATGAAATTTTCCTTCGGCCAGCAGGCGGTTCATCAGGGGAATATCCATATGGGCCGGACAGGTCAACTGGCAGGGGGCCTCGCAATCGCCCACATGCTCGCTGAGCAGTAGTTCAAGGGCAGTCTTACGGGCCTCCCGCACCTCATCATCCATGCTGATAATATCCATTCCTTCCAATGCCTCCATCGAACAGGACGGAATGATCTTCCCGCCGGAGCGGTCCTTTACCACACAGACCATACAGGAGGTAAAGTGCTCCTCATCTTTCAGGTAGCACATGGATGGCACTTCAATATCCATTTCACGGATCACCTCCATAAGCATACTGCCTGCAGCAACTTCCACTTCCCTGTTATCTATCTTTATCCTTACCACTGGCTCTTCCTTACTTTATAACACTCTATCCATTAACTATCTAACAATCACCGCATTTTCGGGACATACCTGCCTGCAGCCATCACACTGAATACATAAATCGTTGTTTACCTCATGTTTTTCATGCGGTTTAAAGGCAATGGCATCGGTGGGGCAGTCCTGGGCACAGAGGGTACACCCTATGCAGTCGTCGCTAATCTCATATTTTATAAGTGCCTTGCACTTTCCGGCCGGACACTCACCCCGGATATGTGCCTCATATTCCTCCCTGAAATAAGCCAGGGTGGACAGGATGGGATTGGGTGCCGTTCCGCAAAGGGCGCAAAGACTACCCTTTTTGGTCCACTGGGACAGGGCCTCCAGGTTTTCAAGGTCCTTTTCAGTTCCCTTCCCCTCGGTAATCTTCTCCAGGATATCAAGCATCCGCTTGGTTCCAATACGTCCGAAGCTGCACTTTCCGCAGGATTCGCTCTGGGTGAAAGTCAGGAAGTAACGTGCTATATCGACCATGCAATCGGCATCGTCAAGCACCACCAGTCCACCGCTTCCCATCATGGCCCCAACCTCCTTCAATGATTCAAAATCGATGGGTGTGTCAGATTTCCACGACGGAACGCAACCTCCTGAAGGTCCGCCGATCTGTACCGCCTTAAACTCCCGGCCTCCGGCCACCCCGCCTCCTATTTCCTCAACCACCTCACGAATGGTCATTCCCATGGGCACCTCGATGAGTCCGCCCCGTGCCACTTTCCCGGCCAGCGAAAAAACTTTGGTGCCCCGGGAAGATTCGGTCCCCACCCGGTTGAATGAGGCCGCACCATTTTTCATGATGTAGGAAATCTGGGCAAAGGTTTCCGTATTATTAATCAGGGTGGGTGCTCCCCACAGGCCTTTAACTACCGGGTAGGGCGGCCTGATCCTGGGGAATCCCCGTTTCCCTTCGATGGACTCCATGAGGGCGGTTTCTTCGCCGCATACAAAGGCTCCGGCTCCCTGGTAAACGGTCAGATCAAAATCAAATCCGCTTCCCAGTATATCCTTTCCCAGGTAGCCCTCTTCCCTGCAAATATCAAGTGCCTGGAGTATTCGGCTTACTGCCAGGGGATATTCGGCCCTGATATAGAGGATGCCCTCCCTGGCTCCAATGGCATATCCTGCAGCCACCATCCCCTCAATAATCCGGTAGGGGTAGGATTCCAGCAACATCCGGTCCATAAAGGCCCCCGGATCCCCTTCGTCGCCGTTACATATGATATATTTTACATCGCCGGGCTGCCTGGCCACCAACTCCCACTTACTCCCGGAAGGAAAGCCGCCACCGCCACGTCCGCGCATTCCGCTTTCAATAATCTCCTCCACCACCTGCCCGGGTTCCATCTCCTTCAATACCCTTGCAAGGCCTCTGAATCCATTCCTGCTCCTGTATTCCTCCACATCGATGGGGTTGATAATTCCCCGGAACTCGGTTGCCATGGGAATCTGCTTATCCAGGAACAGGGAAACATGCTTCTCCCTTACATCAAGTGCATAGCGGTCCACTCCTGCCCACCGGCTGTCGTCACGGATGGTGTCGGCCATATTCAGCAGCTTCCCGGATAGTTTTTTTAGCAGTCCCCGGGGCTGAAAGTGCTCCTGTACAATCTGGTCCACATCGGCCGCCTTAACCTTCGAATAGAGTGTGGTCTCCCCATTGGCAGGGACAATCTCCACCAGGGGCACCTGGTGACACATGCCCACGCATCCCACATGTTTCAGCTTGACATTCAAGCCATTCCGGTCGATGGTATCCTTTACGGCATCCCGGATTTCATCACTGCCGCTGGCCACACAGCAGGAGCCCAGTCCGATCCGGATTTCTCCCTTCACTTCGCCGCCATCGGCCAATCTGTATTTTTTCTTCCCTGAACTGTCTTTCTGGCTTTCAAAATCGGCCAGTACAGAAGCCACCTGGGAGGTGCTCACATGTCCGTATGTGACATTGTCGATTTGCACAACCGGGGCCAGGGTACAACATCCCAGGCAATTGACCTTTTCTATGGTATATTTTCCGGATCCGGTGGTATCTTCGTCTTCACCTAATCCCAGCTCCCGCTTCAAGGAATCGTGGACCTGTCCGGACCCCTTCACATGGCAGGCAGTGCCCACGCAAACCTTGATCATATGCCGGCCGGCCGGGGTAAACCTGAACTGGGAATAAAAGCTGGCCACACCTACAATCTGTGCAGGGGTGATCTCTGAAATCTCACACACACGGCGCAGGGCTTCCTCCGGAAGGTAGTTATACTTCTCCTGTATGGCCTGCAGTACCGGGATCACAGCTTTCTGTGTTCCTCCCTCCTGCTGCACGATGGCATCAATATCTTTTATTTCAAACTCCACTATTTTCCAATACAATAAAGGTTTTCCTCACCCCTGATGTAAATCAGGCCATCGGCCATTGCCGGGACGGCATATCCCCCTTCGCCCAGCTCCGGTTCTGCTATAATGGTTCCCGTGGCATCGGCCTTCAGGATATGGGTCACACCACTCATATCGAGGATGTAAAGCTTACCATCTGCGATAATGGGTGAGGAGTAAAATCCATCATCAAATTCCTTTTCAAACTTCTTTTCCCCGGTAAGGGCGTCATAACAGACCAGCACTCCATAGCTGGTAGCTGTATAGAGCAGTCCGTTATAGGCCACCGGACTGGATGCTTCGGACAGGTACTCATCGTTCTCCCAGGTAAAAGTGGCTCCTGCTCTGGGCTCAATGGCCACCAGGCGGGCATACTCGTTAGTCGCATATACCAGTCCGCTCCCGAAAGCAACAGAGGCTCCCACTTCTCCCATCATAGCCTCCACTTTCCAGAGCTCGGCACCTGTTTCCAGGTCATGTCCCGATACATAGGGATCCGCAGTGGTCAGCACCTGGATCTTCCCATCCACCTCTGCCAGTACAGGCGATGCCCATGAAACCCGCACAGGGCGCTCCACATCCCAGATGGTTTCCCCTGTATCTGTATTCAGAGCCAGCATTCTTCCACTGGTACTTGTATCATACTGGATCACCACCTTATTTCCCCAGACCTGAAGCGAGGAGGAGTGACCGTAATGGTTCCTGGGAACTCCCAGGTTCCTGCCCCATGCCATATTTCCATCCATGTCGAAGGCCACCACATTGCCTGTGGCAAATATGGCGTATACCCTGTTGCCATCCACCGCCATGGTGGGGGCCGCCATTCCGGTATCTTCAGTCACCCGGGGAGGTGATGCGGGTGATCCGGGTATTCCGCTTACCTCCTTCTCCCACAGGAGCTGTCCGGTATGGCGGTTATAACAACTTACCGTCCTGGCCTGGTCATCACCCCCGGAGATAAAGATCTTATCCCCCCAGATAACAGGTGAGCTGAAGCCATGTTTGGAAAATGCTACCTTCCATTTGACATTCTCCCCGGTGGATCCGTTCCATGCCACCGGAATATCCTTTCGTTCCGAGATACCCTGCCCCATATATCCCCTGAAGGTGGCATGATTCTTTTTGAAATCCTCTCGTTTGAAAGGGACCCGGGCGGCGGCAGGCTGTGCCTGGCTTGCCTTATCAGTCTGTGAGGTATTGCCCGTTTCGCTGCTTATCTCACTGCCGCTCTCATCTGCGGACCCGGGGAGCCCGGAGGCTTCCGTGGAATCGCTCCCTGTTCCTACGGCACCATCCCGGGAAGGCTCTCCGGGGAAAACCTCAATAAGCTCCACATCGCTCTGCGCCTCTCCGCTAAGCTGTGTAATGCCCATATCCCGGTATTCGCTCAGGTAGTCGTTGGTCAGAAAACCTGCCACCAGTGAAAGTCCAAGGATCAGGCCACCGGCCATCATAAGCCAGTACTGGGAATTGGCCCGGGCCCTCAGCAATTCCTCGCTCACCTTTTCAGGCTCCTCAATACGGGCCCTGAGATCGGTGTATACTTTGAGAGAGGCAGCCAGGATGATGCCCCCTACAAGCAGAAGCCATGTGCCTGTTTTAACCTGCCAGCGGCTGGTGAAGTAGGCCTTCCGCGCCAGGAGGTCGAAGCTGCGGATCTCCTCCTTAAGCTCCTCGTTTCCGGGCTCATTGGCAAGCCGTTGCACAAGTACCTCGATGGTTTTACTCTCCAGCGGTTCATGCTGCTTCATGTGCCAGAAATTCAGTATAAGCAGCAGGGCCACCACTCCGCAAAAGATCCCGGAGATCAGTAATGACCTGTGAGCCAGCTTGATTTTCTGTTCCCGATCCATATTTGATATCATCATGATTAATTAACTTTATTTTCAACCGGACAATAGTCCATGCACCTG
This sequence comes from uncultured Bacteroides sp., assembly GCA_964458155.1. Lineage (GTDB taxonomy): Bacteria > Bacteroidota > Bacteroidia > Bacteroidales. The sequence continues at coordinate 23,967 of CAYWGP010000013.1, read as the reverse complement.
CCACAGGAGAAACAATCTCCCTTATGCGGTTCGTAATCTTCCCTTCGGCGGAAAACCACCTGGTTCATCAGGGTAATTCCCAGTACCAGCCCTACAAATCCACCCATAAGCATGCCCCCGGTCCTGAATTTTTCTCTTATAAGCGCAGCCTCGTCCACCAGTTGTTCGAAGGTTTCTCCCGATTCAAGGAAGGCCTGGATATCGAGGTTCTCCTCATCATTACGGAGCTCAGGATTACTGATCATCAACTCGGCCAGGTAGACATCGGAATGTACACGGCTTAAAAAGATATGCGCCCTGGAACCAATCCAGCCCCCCGCAACGCTTAACATGGGAATCAAAGCGATATAAATGATGAATTTTTTCAGATTCTTCCGTGCCACTTCGGGTGCCCTGTAGCCGGGTTCCGCCGGAACCTCTATGGCATCGAATGGACAGGAACCCTCGCAGAGTTTGCACTTGATGCACTCCGAAGGGGTGATGCTCAGGTGCCATCTTGAGAATTTTGACATCCATCCCAGCAAAACTCCATAGGGACAGAAAATACGGCAGTAGGGTCTGGCATAAAACATGCCCAGGAAGAGAAAGGTGATGCCCAGGAAAATCATCAGGAAGGGGCCGTCCATCCGGAAAATCCCAACAAAGGGATCGTAACGGCAGATGATGAAATCACTTCCTGTGGCAGCAAAGAGGACCGAGAGTGCCAGGTAGATTACCGGGATAAAACCCAGGGTCTTCCTGATCCAGCTGGGAATGGAGACAGGGTTGATTACCAGGAGGTCCTGTATGGCTCCCAGTGGACACGCCGATGCGCAGAAAACCCGTCCGAAAAAGAGGGCAAAGAGCAGGGGCAGAACAAAAAAGAGCAGGGCCGTAATGGAAATGGCATAGCCCGAATCGAATATGGAGAGGGCCACATTCTGAATGGCCCCTATGGAGCAGATGCAGCCATCGCGGTAGAATCCGAAATAGATCAGCGAAAAGACAGAGAGCCAGAGCAGTCCCCTCCGGGATCGTTTCCTGACGGCCAGCCAGGATGCCAGGGAAAGAACCGCCAGCAGAACCAGCACATCAAAATACTCCAGAGCCATGGCCCTGGGCTCCGGTGTTGTCGGATCGGGCTGCAGATAACCCGAATCAAATTCGGGCTTGGGGAAGCGTTGTTGTGCCTGTAGAAAGGTGCCTGTGAATAAAATCAGGGTAAAAAGAAAGAGTATAATGCGGGGTGTTTTCTTGATCATATCAGCCTTCCTCCTCATTGATGAAATCACCCTTTATCTTATAAGGTGCGCCGGCCGCTACCCGGCTGATAGCGTCAGAGGGACACATGGAGGAGATTGCACACTGGTTGCAGTTTAGACAGAGGTCATGCCTGATCTGCAGGTGCAAAGAGCCATTTCCGAATGAGGCGCAGCCTTTCACACATTTGGCACAGCCTATGCAGAGCTCCTCATCGATAATGTATTCAAAATAGGGCTCTTCAATAAACCTGCGCTGTATGGCTGCAGTGGGACAGAGCTGGTTCTCGGCTCCGGTCTGCAGTTTTGCCCCCGGTTTGAAGTAGCCCCCGCAAAGATCACAATATCCGCACAGAGCGTAGGCGTGAATGCACTTTACAGCGGAAACGGCCCTGACACATTCCTCGGCACAACGACCACACTGTGTACATTTAAAGGGATCGATCTGCCATACATAATCTTTACCCGATGCTGAACGCTTCAGCGAAAATGCTGCCGTGCCCACCACGGAAACACCCAGGGCAAGCCTGACCCCATTATTGATAAAGTCCCTGCGCTTATATACTTTGTCCTTCTTCTTATCTTTCTTATCCATCTTGACGCTCCGTTTCAGCTTCTGGCAACTGGCATTTTGAAAGCTTTCCACACTTCCTGCACTGGAAGTTTTCTGAACACTGCCTTTCCTTTACCACCTGTTTGCGGGCTACCAGTAAACCGCTCATGATGGCGAGTCCCCCGAGCAGGAATGTTCTGCCAGTTTTATCTATAAAGTTCCGCCTGTTCATTCTTTCATTTTAATAGGTTCAAAAACCCGCACCATATCTCTGTCAAAATCAAGTGCGTAGATCACATTATTCTCATCGGCACAGACCTCCGGGGCCTCTCCTTCATCTCCCTTGAAAAGATCGGGTGAGGCCACCACACTCTTGAGCACTCCACTCTGGTCGTAGATCTTAATCCTTACCAGTCCCTTCTCACTGGTAACAAAGGAGCCATCTTCCAGGGTGGTGATCCGGGCCGGGTTGCAGCAGCCAAGGAAACCATCGATTTCGAAGGACATATTCTCCCAGAAACCCCGCATGCGACCTTCATCGCTATAATTCTCCAGCGCATGTTTGCCCGGGTTGACTACCCATAATTCCCCATAGCTGTTCACGGCCAGATCAAAATTGGCACTGGGTACAATAAAACCATGTCCTGCCTCCGATTCAGCTTTCCCCTCGAACTGTCCGGTCTGCACACCATCCCGGTCGAAAATCACAATCTTCCGGTTTCCGGCATCGGCAGCATAGATAAGATCCCCGCTGATGGCAAGGTTGGTTAAGACTGAACGCTCCCCAAGGTTGTCCCATTGCTGCAAAAGTTCACCCTCATGATTGAATTTCGCCACATAGTTGCCAAAACCAATAAAAATATGCTGCTCATCAACCTCAAGGCAGGTGGCCCCGGGCAGGATCTCATGCATGGTGGCCGGAGCCCCGTCAAGAGGCAATACAACCAGGGATGAGTTTCCAGTTATAAAAAGTTTATTCCCATGAAGGCTCATATCGGAGGAGATCATCAGGCCCAATGAAAAATTCCGGGTCTCTTTATGGGAGATAAGTTCCTCATCAACCTCCCTGTACTGATCAATTTCAAGGGCATAGGGATTCTCACCCCGTCGGTCGGGACGGTTTCCAAAGAAATCCACCAGGATGACCCCCACGATGACCCCCACGATCACAAGTATCACTATTGTCAAACCTCGTTTCTTCATATTACTGTTTCCATAAATATTTTTCACTGTCGTTTCACAGCCATATCCAAACAGACCATTGTTTTGGAGTCACGCATCACCAGGTAGCCATCGGCAATGGCTATGGGGCCCCAGGCGTCATGTCCCTCCAGCACCCTGTAACTATCCAGCTCCAGGTATTCTTTTGTACTGGGTCTTACAATGGTCAGGGTGGCATCGTCACTGACGATAAAGAGTTTGTTATCGGCAATCATATAGGGACCCAGGCCAAAACGCTTGTCCTGTCCGCTCGACCAGATGACCTCTTTAAAATTATCGGGATGAACGCAAATCAGCTGGTTCCGTAAGGGGCCGGCATCTTTGGGGAGGATTCCCAGAAAATGACCGTTAAATTCAATCGGTGTTTGCTGCTCACTGGCCAGTCCTTCTTTAGGCAAATATTCATCAAGCACTGTCACTCCATAGCTTCCCCCGGATGCGCTTAATTGCAAAACCATGGCCCCTGCTCCGTAGCCCGCTGTCAGGAATATCTTGCCATCGGGCATGCAGATCGGTGTAGGCGCCACTACCTGGTGGTTCCATGCACCTGTTTCCCAGAGGATGGTGCCGGCATCGGGGCCGTCGGCCGCTACTCCGAAAACTCCTCCATAGGCGCTGTAAACGTACATATTACGTCCGCCAAACTCATAAGGAATGACGGAGGAGTGCGACATCTGCCAATCCCTGGTGTTGGGTGTTTCCCACAGGACCTGGCCCGTCTCCATATCCAGGGCCACCATCAGGGTAGTGCCTCCCGTAGCAATAATTGCTTTCCCGTCATGGATCAGGGGACACTGACCGGTGTACCAGAGAGGGATCTCAGACCCGTACTCCTTTTCCACATTCAATCCCCAGTTAAATGAGCCATCATTGCGCCTGACACACATTACATGGCTTCGCGGACCGATGGTCAGGATGTAATCCTCAGTGACCGCAGGAACCGTACGCGACATCCCATGGTTCCGCTTCAGGTTAATCTTATAGCCACGCACCCAGAGCTCTTCACCTGTCTCCAGCGCATAGGCCCTCAGGACATCGGCCCTCTCCTCTTCGTCATAATCCATGACGTATACAACTCCCTTATAGATGGCTGCGCCGGCATGCCCTTCACCCAGGGGTACCGACCATTTAATCATGGGGCCTCCTTCAGGAAATTTCTCTATCAGCTGCACGGTGGAGCGACTCAGGTTGTCGTAATGCTCCCCTCGAAAACGGGGCCAGGTTTCTGTCAGGTCTGTCTCCACACTGGCCATGGTCATGCCGTAGGCACCAATATCAATGTCGGCCACCACCCCGCCCTCACCCCTGTTATCCAGGCCGGGCTGGCTTGTTACAAGGTCCCGAACAGGATCCTTTGCCAGCCACCAGCCAAGCGAAATCACGCCGGCCAGAACCAGCAATATGCTTACCATATTTACCCTGCTCACTCTCACAGTTCTATATCATATACATAAAGTACTTCTCCGTGTCTCACAAAAAGCTTCTTATTGAAGATGGCCATATGTGCCCAGTAGGGGCCCGACCTGCTTTCCAGGCGGAATGACGAGATCAGCTTAAAGCCTTCGGGTGAGGGCTCCACCAGCCCAATATGTCCCTGTTTCTCTTCAAAAATATAGAGCTTCCCATCGGCATAGATAATGGAACCTTTGTTGTGCCAGGTCTCTTCCCACATCTTATTCCCTGTCTCCCACTCCTGGCATACCCAGTTGCCGTTTCCATTGTTGATCCAGTTGGCACCGTAGATGTAGCCATCCAGGAGTATAAAGCCCCCGTGATGAACGTCCAGTATACCATTGTGCCATTTAACTTCCGTAGATTTTCCATCTTCAGAAAGTTTCAACATGACCGACTGTGCATTATACCCGGAGGTGGTAAAGATCTCACCATTATGATAGAGGGGTGTATTGGTATTGTTTCTTCTCCCATCAAAACCATACTCGGTAGTTAGATCAACAGTCCAGTAGATCTCGCCTGTTTCGTGATCCACTGCCAGGATGTCTTCGCTGGTATGAATCAGGGCCATGCGGGTGCCGTTATGTTCGACAAGCACAGGCGATACATAGGCCCTGACACCTCCCATGGGCTCCGACTCCCACAACAGGGATCCGTCCTTTTTGTCCAGGGCCACTACCACGGTGCGCTCACCGGTTGGAGAGGAAATCACCGCCTTATCGGTCAGCAAAAGCGATTCTGTCATTCCCCAGCGATGAAATTCTCCTTCAAACTCCTTATGGGTATTCTTTTGCCAGATGATCTCGCCGGACCCGGCATCCATGCATACCACAGTTCCCAGTCCGCCCATAATGTAAATTCGTCCATCCTCAATGGTGGGGGTGCTCCTGGTTTCGGGGAAAGACCGATCCCATGCCAAACCATAGACTGTTTCCCAGAGGATGTTCCCCTGCATATCGAGCTTGGTCAGCACATCCGTTTCTTCCCTTCTCCCGCTTATATAAATCATTTCGTCCACCACCATGGGTGAGGAATAACCGTTGGCCAGTCCCTCTTTCTTCAAAAGCAGTTGGGGACCATTCTCCGGCCAGCTTTGCATAAGGCCTGTATCGGGATATTTTCCATCCCTGTTTGCGCCACGCCACTGGCCATCCTGAGCCTGTAAGCCGCAAAATGGCCATAAGATTAAAAGGATCCATCCGGCTACTATCTTCACTCTTCTGCTATCTGCTTTAATCATCTCTTTATAATGTTAGACCCCTCTCTGAGCTAAAGTTTAATCTTATATCCAATTAGTGCATCCCAATTCATGCAAAGCCACTTGCCTGTGTTCCGGCCGGTAAAATTGGAACCATAAAGAAACCCGTCCACCAGGACTACTCCATGGTTCTGGTTATCGAAGGTCTGGTCCCTGAATTTTTCAGTTACCGATTGCCCGTCAGGGGCAATCTCCAGCATTACATATACGCTTCTTCTCATGCCTTCAGCCTTTTGGACTATTTCACTTTATAGGCTACCAGCGCTCTGCCGTGTCTGACATATAGAACCCCGTCGTAGATGACCGGATGTGCCCAGTGCTGTTCCGAACCTTTGGTCACCCTGGTTTCGCTTATCACCTTAAAGCCCGACGGATCTGGAGCAACCAGGGCCAGCTCGCCGCGTTGACTGTAGCAGTATAACATACCATCGGCATAAATTACTACACCCGGAGCAAGCTCCTGGGAAGTGTAAAGCTCCTTTCCGGTCTCCCAGTCGTAACAGCACCAGAGCTTACTGTCGCCTGAGCCATATACATAGCCATCGACCAGGACGGCACCGCCCATGCGGCTATCCATCTTTTTCTGTGTCCACACCTGCTTGACTGAGTTTCCATCCGGAGAGAGCTCCAGCATTCCTCCACCCTGTCCGTAGCCACTCAGGTAGAATAGTTTCCCATCGTGGTAGACCGGAGTATTGGGATGTACCGCCCATTGGTTAGGCTGGTATTGTGACCACAGCATTTTACCTGTTGTTGCATCAAATCCAAGCAACTGGGATTCGAAATGTGTAGCCAGCATCTTTCTGCCATTATGCACAAACAAAAGGGGTGTGCAATATGCTGTCAGTTCACCATTCCCGGGAGAGCTCCAGATCAGATCGCCTGTATGACGATTAAGTGCAACCAGATTATTCTTCTTACCTCCCGGTGTCATGTAGATTACCTTGCCGTCAATCACAGGCGTTTCATTCATTCCCCACTGGATAACCTTACTGCCAAAGTCTTTAACCAGGTTCTTACTCCAGAGGATATTGCCGGATTCATTATCAATGCAACACAATTTTCCATGTGCGCTTAAGAGATAGATCTTATCACCCATAATGGTGGGAGTACCCCGGGTGCCATACCAGCTCTCGGTGAATTCAGGGCCATATTCCTTTTTATATATCAGTTCACCATCCAGATCGAATTTAAACAGATAGCCCGTCTCACCTATCATGCCCGTGGTATAGACAAAGCCCTGATCCACAATTGCAGAAGAATGGCCCTGTCCGAGTTCTTCAAATGACCAGAGAATCTCGGGGCCACTGACTGGCCACTGCTTTAATAGTCCACTTTCAGGGTAATGACCATCACCACCGGGACCTCTCCATCTGGTGGCTTCCTGTGCAAATCCATTACTTAGTAGTGTACATATGACTATAAGAAAAACTAATCGTTTCATTTTCTTCACATTTAGCTTGCGTTTTACATCTCGATTCAAAAATAATACTAATCATGCTGAATAAACTGTGTCAGAAGCCATTCAGCAATTATTCAGAATGAATCTAATGTTGAGAAAGCCTCCAGGACTAAGCAACTGTTTTGCAGGTATTTAAGATTTACCAGGTACGCTTACTGCCTCTCCAATTATGCAAATATGCTGTAACCCGTTTGGAATATAAACGTATTATGTTATAAATTTGGCTTTTAACTTAAAATCATAATAAAGGCCGGATTACCCAATAATCACTTATTTACTACGGAATGACGAATAAGACACATTACGCTGTGATCGCTGGAGAGCTTGCCCCCGGTGCCAGGGTCTCCGATGAACAGTTCAGCAAAATTCCTGATCTGATCAGGGCATCATTCCAGGCGGTAAACCGGTTGGTCCCGGAAGAGGGCAAGCTGCAATATGAAATCATCAGGATGGATGAATTTCTTGCTCTTTCCAAATCGCCTGTACACTCCATGCGTTCGGTGATCATGCTATTCAGTGCTTTCCGCTTTCTCTCTCAAAGAGAGCTTTCGGAACGACTGGAGCTCAGGGTATGCGAAGGTATCGGGCCGGTAGAATTTGCACAGGATCATTTAAGAGAATCGGATGGAACCGCATTCCGCAAAGCAGCAGAAGGTATCGGGAAAATGAAACGAAATCAGAGGATCTCCATCTCTTCCCCTGTGAAAGCGCTGAACGAAGAGTTCGCACTTAGCTGCAGTTTTATGGATATCCTGATTCATGACTGGTCCGACGAACAGTCCGAGGCTTTATTTCTGAGTCTGACCGGAAAGAACCAGATGGAGATCAGTCAGCTTCTGGGAGTATCTCAGCCGGCGGTGAATCGAAGATTAAAAGCCGGACACTTTGATACGGTTCGCCGGTTTATCAATCGTTTCGAGCAGCTGCTTAAAACTGGAAATCAGATATGAGAATAATACACTGGATCATACTGGCCCTTGTGATTTTCCTTGCAACCTGGTTTATATACCAGACCAGGGAAATCCAGCCCAGGATCGATACCATTATCGATCTGAACTGGAAATTCACCATGGGCGATTCAGTGGAAGCTTTTCAGCCAGGATACGACGACTCAGACTGGCGCTTTCTCTCCCTGCCACACGACTGGATGATCGAACAGCAGGTGGCCCGGGATAATCCCTCAGATACAGCAGGTGGCTTCTACCCGGGTGGAATTGGATGGTACCGGCTTAGTCTTGACCTTTCGGAGTATGAGAAGAAAGAGCAGTTTTACCTGCTGTTTGAAGGAGTTATGAGGAATGCGGATGTATACTTTAACGGGGCCCATCTTGGCAGGCAGGATTACGGATATTCCAGCTTCTATTATGACATCAGCCAACTGGTACGCCAGGATACCCTGAATGTAATCGCGGTAAGAACCGATTGCAGCAAGCAGCCTGTGGATCGCTGGTACTCAGGTGGAGGAATATACCGGCATGTCAGACTGATTACAAGCTCTCCACTTCATATGAAGATCTGGGGAGAAGCTGTTAGTTCCATGATCGACAGCAACGGCCAGGCCCGGATAGATATCGCCCTTGAATTTAAAAACAACAGCCGGAAAAACAGGCGCTTCGAAATCTGGTACGACATTGTAGGTCCGGATGGCAAGCTGGTGGCCGATGGCAAAAGCAGTGAATACCTGGACCGTGAAAGCGAGGGCCGGACCAGCAGGTCATTTACAATTGAAGATCCGGTACTGTGGTCGCCCGACTCACCCGATCTTTACACCGTTCACTGCTTCCTGATGGACAGGAATAACAAGCTTGATCAGATTAGTATAAAGCATGGGATCCGGACTGCTCGATTTGATCCGAACACGGGCTTTATATTAAACGGAGAGAAGTTGGTTTTGAAGGGGGTTTGCTTGCACCACGATGGCGGTGAGCTGGGAGCAGCTGTTCCACTGGAAAGCTGGAAACGAAGGTTCAGGGTTCTGAAGGAACTGGGAGTGAATGCCCTGCGCCTGGCGCACAATCCACATGCCCCGGAGGTCCTTGATCTCTGCGACCGCATGGGCTTCCTGGTAATCGATGAGATGTATGATAAGTGGGAGCAGCCCTGGAAGGGTTCCGCAGAGGACCTGAGCCTGGAAAATAGCTGGCAAAAGGATCTGTCAAATTTCATTCGTCGCGACAGGAACCATCCATCAGTGATTCTCTGGAGCCTGGGCAATGAAACCATGGAGCAACTTTTTATTCCGGGAGATGGTATTGCCTGGTACACACGAATGAAGGAGCTAGTTCATTCCATCGATTCAAGCAGGATGGTTACCGCGGCCCTGCATCCGGGGGATAACGAAGGTTTCTATGAGCTTCCGTCCAGCATGATGCACGTTTCTCCCGTCGTGTCCTACAACTACCGGAGCGACTCATTCAGGCTCTGGCATGTACAGTACCCCGACCTGGTTTTTATAGCCACCGAAACTAAAGCATACGGAGAACAGAGAAAGGAAGACTACCAGGTGATCGACTATAATGATAACTCCTGGAACGATATGGATTATTTTGTGGCCGGGCAATTTATCTGGGCAGGCATTGATTACCTGGGAGAATCAGCAGGATGGCCCGATCGCGGATCAAGAACTGGTTTGCTTGAAACCAATGGTTTTGTTAAACCCCATGCCTGGTATATAGCCTCACGGTACAGGGAAGAACCCCTGGTAAAGCTTACGGTAAAAGATTCCCTGTTAGCCGATTCTCTGAATCACCTCACCAGCTGGCAAAGCAGCTGGGCGGGTCCTCCACTGGTAGATCACTGGAGTTTCGGCACGGATACCCTGGAAAAAGAGGTGCTTGTCTTTACCAACTGCAAACGGGTTGACATCAAACTGAATAACCGACTAATCCATAGCCTGAACAGATCTGCCTTCCAGGACGGAGTAATCAAAGCATGGGTTCCCTATGAAAGTGGCGAACTGGTGGCTCATGCCTTCTACCAGGATGAAGATGGAGAACAACAACAGGTCTCCGACACGCTTAACTCTTCATTCGCTCCCTATGCCCTTGCCATGAACCCCGATCGCCACCAGGTGGATGGCAACAGTCGCACAGTGCATATTACCACAAGTGTGGTGGACAGCACCGGGGAACACAATCCTCACAGCAGTCATATGGTTAACTATGCGCTTGATGGACCGGGCAGGATCAGGGTAATCGATAACGGTGATCTGGCCGATCAGACTCCCCATGGTTCAAGCTCCAGGGAGATGCGTAAGGGAAAGCAACTTCTTATTCTCCAGGCAGGTGGAGAACCGGGCGACCTGGTTGTAAGTGCAAGCGCCGAGGGACTCAAACCTTCGAAAGTAAAGATCAAATCTGAAAAATAATCAAGATGGGCATGTATAAACGCCTATCAAAGCGTTTATATTGAATGCTTCAGGGAGATCCACGAGGAAGAAAAGGAGGATCTCAGCCGATACTAAACTTCTTCTCCAGGATTTCTCCGTCCTTTAACCTGTAAGTGGTGGAGACATTGGATTCCGTATCCAGATCGTCGAGGATAAATTCCCTGCCGGGAAAGGAAGCGGTTGCTTCGGTCACCCGGCTTAACACATGGTCGCTCGAATGCATGACTATTGTTGCAGAATAGACTTTTCCACCCCCCGGCTTAAAAACATAATCGGTATACTGTTCCATTCCAAAGCTATGGTGGACATGAAGCTGAAGTTCCTCTTCGAGGACCTCAAGCGATTTGATGCTGATGGCTCTCATGTGTATAAATTTAGCAAATTATACTCAAATTTGAAGCGATCAGGAAGCCGAAAGTCCGAATGCCGATGCAGCGGTTAACATCCCTTATACCAGCAGTACAGTCATTAAGGGTGCAGCGGAGATCCTGGTCTATGGAAGGGCTGTTAAATTCGTGTAAAGCGATTATTGTTTTGATGCCTTGATGCCAAAGGTGATGGTTGTACCCTCCCCTGAACTGCTTTCAACCTGCATCCATCCATTGTTGGTCTGCAAGATCTCCTGGCAAATCTGCAATCCCAGTCCGGATCCCTTCTCTCCCCTGGTACCGTCGGTGGAAACATAGGATTTAGAATCGAACAATTTGTTCAGATTCGATTCCGGTATGCCAATTCCTGTATCTCGGATTGAGATAACCACCTCCCCGTTCCATTTTTTAGAGGAGATATAGATACTCCCCTTTTCGGGTGTAAACTTCATGGCATTACTCACCAGGTTCCTGATTACAATATAAAGCTGGTCCCTGTCGGCCTCAACATAATGTTCCTCACTGACATACACTTCAACCTTCAACTTCTTCTCTTTCAAACCTACATTGATCAGTTCCAGGCTCTCATCGATCAGATCTTTTAGCTTAATCCTTACAAGCGTTGCTTTCAGTTTCCCGGTCTGCGACCTCCCCCAGACCAGCAGGTTATCCAGCAAATTATAGGTAACCTCTGATGAACTGGCCATCATTTTCAATAGTTCCTTCCTGTCCTTCGGATCAATATCGGGATTGTCGATAAGCATCTCCAGGGCCTGCAGATTATACCCGATTGGTGCTCTCACATCATGTCCAATGATCGCAAAAAGTCTGTTCCTGGCATTCATGGCCTCCACCAGGTCCCTGTTGGTCGACTCCAGTTTAAGCTTCTGACGCTCCAACTCGGTGGATACGGATTGCAATTCAGTGGTTCGTTCCTCTACCAGGTCTTCCAGATTATTCTTCACGAGGCTAATCTCTTCTGTAAGTTTCTGAGCTTTCTTCTGCAGGTAGTTTGATTTGTCGGCAAAGATATAGGCATATATCAGCAGATAAACAAACATGGTGTAGTGGACAAGCATAACTGTTTCGATCACATCTATCTCATTCAACAAGTCGTTGAGTGTGCCAAAAAACAGGATCAGAAGACCTATTGTATAGGCCGGAGCATGACTTCTTCCACGCCTCCAGGCCAGGATAATCACATAGAGAAAGATAAAGCTGACAAAAAGGAAAAATCCAAAGAATACCGGAAAGGTGAAGGAAAAGAGACTGATGGGTGAGACCACCACAATGACAATGAAAACCACGGATACCCACATGGAAATCCTGTAAATTAACTGGGGAAATTCTATGGGAAAGATCGACCGGATCATCAGGACAAAGAAGGGGGCGAAAAAGTAAATATTGAGATAATCCAGACGGGCCATGGTTAGTCCATTCAGATTCAGCGTATCAAACAAAGGGAGTTCAACAATCATCATCACACGGAGAGCCATAAGGAAACAGATCACGGAAAAGTAGAGCCTGTAATGCTCTGTCCGTATAAGGTAAAGTCCCAGGAAATATATTCCAATTATCAGAAATGCCCCGATCAGAAAATGCCCTCTGAAGAGTTCCTTCTGTCTCGACTCCTGCATCTGGCTTACTTTGCCAACAGTGAGCCCCCCTACGATGCCGCTAACTCTGTTTTCGAAATTGGAGACCTTGATCAGAAGCTCGATATCGCGGTCATCCACCGTTCCGATTACCAGGGGCCGGCTGTACCTGACAACAGTCTGGTACTTATTGACACCGGGAAATCCCAGGTAATCAATGGCCTTTCCATTCAAAAAATATCCCGATGCAGAATATACATCCTTGATACAGAAAGCCAGTTCATCTACCCTTTCGGGCAAAAGAATTCGAAGCCTGTAGGTGGCAAATCCATAGCGTGTGATTTCCGGATGTTCCTTTCTCAGACTGGTCCAGGTACCGGGAACTTTTGCATAGATCATCTCCCCGCTGTCCCCCTCAAATGCGGGATTAAGCATCTGGCTCCAGTATAATTCGTATTCTCCCTTGATTTCTACCGGACCAGAGGCGTTAAAATCATACCCACGCAGGTCCAGAACGCCCTTTTCAACAATCGGTGTCTGCTGCGCCTGAAGATTCGATAGCGCACATACAGTAAATACCAACAGATATGTAACGGTCCGAAACTTCATGGCTGAATGATAGTATAAAGTTATGCTTTTTTCCGTTTAAGCAAACCTGAAATTATAAGTGAAAGGGTAATAATAAACATCCCGGCTATTGTAATTGCCTGTGGTTGCTCCGCAGGTAAAAGTATCCAGCTGAATACTGCTCCAAACATGGGAATCAGGAATTTCCACAGGTTCAGATCAGAAACTTTTGTACCCGGTCTTTTTAAGAGAATAATCCAGATGGAAATAGCGATGGCAGAAAGCAGGCTTAACCAGGTCAGGGATATAAAATAGATGGGTGGCTTAGGATCGAAATGCAGTCCCTCTAAAGGTATAGAAAATAAAAAGAGAGCTGCCCCTCCAAGCATCATTGAAGATGAACTGATCACAAGCGGAGGGATCATAGCCCTTTCTCTTGCCACCAGTACATTGGAAAAACCAGAGAGCAGGTTTATTCCAAGCATTAAAAGGATTCCGGCAACAGCAATATGACCCGTGGCCGAATGGGGATCCTTCCCAAAACTGACCAGGACCACTCCGGCTATACCCAGCATGATTACCAGTGTTTTGGAAAGGGTCATCCTGTCGCCGGGCATAAAGAAATTGGCCACCATGGCAATGAAAAGTGGCTGGGAACCAATGACGATTGCTGCCACGGCAGCCGGGATCATATTGATGCCTGTGTAAAACATGGTATACTGGAGGAAGGTTTGCAGGAAAGCAAACAGCAGGATCAGCTTCAGGTTGTTTCGTACGATCCTGAAGTAACGGGGATTAAACCTGTAAGCAAGCGGGAACACCAGTAAGCCTGCAATAAAAAAACGGGAGCCTGCAAACTGCAGGGGTGTAGCATACTCAAGTCCAATCTTTACTCCCGCAAATGCAGTTGACCAGAGCAAACATGAGATGATTGCCAGCAGTGCGGTATTGAGCCTGGAATGCCCCATTAAGCATGGCTAGAAATCGTCCCCCAGGGCAAACACAGGCTTGCGCTTCATCCAGCGGCCGCGCGTGAAATCGGGGAAATCCTGGGGATCCCCGTTGTTTTCAATGGATAATTCGGACAGGGGAGTGATGGCGCTCCAGGCAGCCGCATCATAGGCATCCATGGGAGCTTCCAGCTTCCGTTTTACAATTTCCACGAAGGCATTGTCCACAAAAAAATCCATTCCCCCATGGCCGCTTCCCTCGGCATATGCACCGTGCTTTTCCCAGAGGGGATGATCATATTTCTCCAGGTATACATCCATTTCCTCCCAATTGTGTTCGGGACTTTGTCCTTCCACATAGATTCTTTTCGTATAGTAATCGAACTCGGTAAGTCCGGCCGATCCCTGAACCCTGAACCCCAATGAGTAGGGCCGGGGCGAATTGCAGTCATGTGTCACAATAATGCTTTCTCCATTGGAGGTCTCGATGGTGGATGTGATTATATCACCCTGCTTCCACTTCAGGGAAGCATTGGGATGGTGGGGACCGCCCTCGGGATGGTTCACTATATAGCGGTTCAGACCAACTGCCTTGGTGGCAGTAGATGTCAATGTTGAAAACCGGTTTCCACGGTTAATATCGAACATGGTGGCAATAGGTCCGACCCCATGAGTGGGATAAACATCGCCGTTCCTGTGAAGGGAGTGCTCCGTACGCCAGGCTGACTCAGAGATTCCCTTCTCACCAAACTCCACCCCGGGGCCATAGGCAGTAAGACCATCATTGAATTTCACTCCCCGCAAATCATGCTGGTATCCACAACGGGCATGCAATAATTCTCCGAAGAGTCCTTCCCGGACCATCTGCAGCACAGCCATCACATCCCTGCGGTAACAGACATTCTCCATGATCATCACCGGCACACCGGTTTCTTCGTAGGTATTGACCAGGTCCCAGCATTCCTCCAGTGTATTGGCAGCACTTACCTCAACTCCGGCATACTTGCCGGCCCGCATGGCATCCACCGACATCCGGGTATGCCAGAGCCACGGAGTGGCTATGATGACCCCATCCATATCACTTCGCTGAAGCATCTCCCTGTATGCATATTCATCACCACTGTATACTTCGGCCTTCTGATGGCCACCTTTACTGATCAGCGCCTGAGCTTTTTCCAGTGCATCGGGATCCAGATCACAGATGGCCGGGATAAGGACATCATCCCTCATAAGCAGGTTATTCAAGTGGTTCCTGCCTCGCAATCCAAGCCCTATAAAACCAATTCGGGCCTTCTCACTGGTGGCATTCCCAAATACCGGGAAGGGCATTGCAGAGGCTGCACCTAATACAGCTCCTGTCCTGATAAAATCGCGTCTTTGCATAGTCTATTTTTTCAAAGGTGAAATCATGTAACTGTATTCCATTGGTTCTGCCCTCAACACATATTCCGCATGTGTCCGGGCTCCCCAGGAGTTATCTCCTCCCACTCCCATCTGTTTCCAGTCCACATTCAGGAACACTTTCCCGGACTTCTCCAGGTCAATGGTATGAGCCCCGTCACGGACCTGGCGGTCCAGTTGATCCTGGGAATAGTGAAGTGCAGAAAAGTCAATGGTCGGTGATCCCGTTATCACGATACCGTTCCCATTCCCATCGGAAAGTTTCAGCCACCTCACTTCTGTTTTGTTTCCATTTTCACCATTGGTAATATAGGGAACATATTGCTCATCCACTGTGCTGCTGTAAACTCCTACATGTGAAGAGTGGTTTCGGTCGATATAGTTCTCATGAGGTCCCCTGCCAAAGAACTCCAGCTTTTCGAATCCTTCCGGCAAGACCAGGCTCATCCCGAAACGGGGCAACTCGGGGAAGTCATCCTGAGAGGGTGTGAATTCCACCCTCACCAGGATCTCTCCCACTGAGTTGAAATGATAGACCACCTTGTAATTGGACCCGTTTTCCGTATGGATATACTCAGCAACCAGTATCACTGTGCTGTCCAGCTGTGCCGGGACAAGGGTCTGCAGCTCCAGCTCATCCCCGAAAGTCTTCCACATGGCACAGCGCCTGGGCATGCTGTTTCCAAAATCGTTCTCAATGGGTGCCCTCCAGAAGTTTGGCTCAGGACCGGCTGATATCAGTTCCTTATTACTAATTACATAAGAGCTCATCTTGCCTGTGGCCCTGTCAAACTGGATTTCGCCCCCCGGAACCAGGACAGTTAGAACCGTTTTGGTCTCCACAAAGGAAATCTCCCCTGTGCCTTTGTTAGCAAAGTCATCCAGGAATATATTCTTTGCTGCAAGGGGATTCAATGCGAACTGTCCACCCGCCACCTCATGTCCGGCCGGTACCAGTGGTGCCTCTTCCCTGCTGATAACGGCCAGGTTCAGGAAATATTCTTTAGAGGGATCTGCCACTCCCTTGCTTATCCCCGGTTCAATATAGGAGGACCCACCCGGTGCCACATCAGGCAGGGGAATTACTCCCGATTCAACAAGCTGTCCACCGGCGGTGAGTTCCCACTGCAGATCAAAGTCCTCCAGGGAGATAAAATCATACTTATTGATCACCTTGATCCTGTCCTGGTTAAAGGGTACTGTTTCAAACCCCACATATTGATAGGCCCGCTTCACCTCAAAGATTGAAGGATGGATACTCCGGTCGGGAAAAACAACTCCATTCAGACAGAAAGACCCATCGTGATGCACACCTTCAGGTTCAAAATCACCCCCGTAGGCCCAGTATTTTTCACCATCCTCCGAGGTCTGTGCAATCCCCTGGTCCACCCAGTCCCAGATAAACCCACCCTGGAGCTGCTCGTACTTGTCGATCACCTCCCAGTAGTCCATGATGTTCCCGTTGCTGTTGCCCATGGCATGAACATACTCACACTGAATCAGGGGTTTGTCAGGATGGTTCTCCACGTACTTTACCATATCGAAGATACGCATATACATGGGGCAGAAAATATCGGTGTTCCTCCCGCTGGTGGATCTTTCGTACTGAACCGGCCGGCTCTGATCGCGCTGCTTGATCCAGTCGTAGGTAGCATCGAAACAGACCCCGTCGCCTGCCTCATTGCCAAGGGACCAGATAATCACCGAGGGATGGTTCTTGTCCCGCTCCACCATACGAATGGTGCGATCAAGGTGCGATTTAATGAACATAGGATTGTTCCCAAGGGTTTTGTTGGGCCTGTATCCCATTCCATGGGATTCAATATTGGCCTCGTCAATAACATACAGTCCGTACTGATCGCATAACTCGTACCAGCGGGGATCGTTGGGATAGTGGCTGGTACGGACAGCATTCACATTGTAGAGTTTCATTAACTCAATATCCCTGATCATCATCTCCTCACTGACCACGTGCCCCTTATATTCGTCATGCTCGTGCCGGTTCACTCCTTTCAGGGTGACCGCTTTCCCATTGACCAGCAGCTTGCCGTATTTGATCTCGGAGGTCCTGAATCCCACCCTGGAAGAGATATGCTCCAGGCTGTTCCCCCCGGCATCTTTTAGTGTCAGTACCAGGGTATATAGTTCAGGTGTCTCAGCTGACCAGAGCTTAACTTCTCCGACCAGGTCCTTAACTGAAGCCTTCAATACACCTTTTTCAGCCTGTTCCAGGGACAATTCTTTGGACCATACCTGCTCCCCGGTACCTGGGATCAGGCTGGCATCGACGGTATAGGAATCCTTTGCCTTCCCGGCAACAGTTCGCACCTCCACATCAAGTTTCAGCAATCCGGTAAGGTAATCGCCGGTCAACCCGGCTTTACACCAGTAATCTTGAATATGAATGCCTGGTCTTGCTTCAAGGTAAACCTCGCGTTCGATTCCACTTATCCGCCAGAAATCCTGGCATTCGAGCCATGAGCCATCGGACCAGCGGTATACTTCAACTGCTACCTGATTTTCACCATCAGCCAAATAGGAGGTGATATTAAACTCCGCCGGGGTTTTGCTACCCTGACTGTAACCTACTTTTATTCCATTTACCCACAGGTAAAAAGCTGATTTTACAGCTCCGAAATGAATATAGATTTGCTTACCACTCCATTGGGCAGGCAGATCAAAGCTCCTTCTGTAGGAACCCACCGGGTTATTCTCGGTGGGTATCTCCGGCGGATTGGGATTGAGGGTCCACTCGTAAGGAGTATTTGAGTAAATGGGAATTCCATAGCCTTTCATCTCCCAGTTGGAGGGAACCTCTATTTGATCCCAGTCTGAGTCGCCGAAATTTGTTTTATAAAAATTGACCGGCCGGGCACCCGGATTCTCCGAATAATGAAATTTCCATATGCCATCCAATGTCATATAGTTGCCCGAAGCGACCTTCTTCCCTTCGATTGCCTGATCGAAAGAATCAAAGGAAAATCTTGTTGCGTGTGCATCCTCACGGTTGACCTGCACCACATCAGGATCCTGCCATTCGGGAAGCTTTTGTGCATAGATGCCAGCTACTACCATAAAAAAGAACAGGGTAAGTGATAATCGTTGCATGGAAAGAGGGTTAATGGTTAGATGCTAGGCCCAGAGCGATTCGGGATACATACCTTCATCCACAAGATCACGGATGGCATTCAACACTATGGGCTTATCCTCCTGGTAGGTCACACCAAACCACGAGTCGGGAGTTTGCAACACTGTCATATTCGCTTTTTTTTCTGCAATCAGATTGTTCACCACAAAAGGAATATAAAGTTCGGCCCTGGGATTATTTGCATTCTTT
Organism: uncultured Bacteroides sp.; assembly: GCA_964458155.1. Classification (GTDB taxonomy): domain Bacteria; phylum Bacteroidota; class Bacteroidia; order Bacteroidales. The sequence goes on along the minus strand of CAYWGP010000013.1, from coordinate 5,177 downwards.
TTCAGAAAGCCTTTCAAATCTGCCTCAATATGGGCAAAGAAATCGGGGGTAAAGCCAAAAAGGTTCATGGAGACAGTATCCCTGGGATCGAGCGACTGAAGGGATCCATCCTCATCCTCAAATATAATTACCCCATCCTTAAGATATATATTAGTGAGTTCAACCATTCCAGTCAGGTATCCTTTCTGGTCCACCTGGCAAAGCCCACGTGCAACCGAGCCATATTTCGAGACCGTTTTCTTAAGTTCAAAACCGACCATGCAATAATGCCCGGGAGCCTCAGGTGAAGTCTGTGCCAGAAAATGATTCATTATTTTATAAGATTTCCTGCCATAGTAATCATCCGCATTGATTACAGCAAAAGGTTCATGAATAACATCTTTTGCCATCAGTACGGCATGGGCAGTTCCCCATGGCTTTACCCGGTCTTCAGGAACCGTAAATCCTTTTGGGAGCTTGTCCAGTGACTGGACCACATAGTCGACTCGAATATGGGAAGGGAATTTCTTGATGTAATTCGTTTTGAAATCCTCTTCCATCCCGGGAGAGATCACAAAAACAAAGCGTTCAAAACCTGCATGAAGTGCATCGTATATGGAATAATCCGTGATGGTTTCGCCCGATGGTCCAAAAGCGTCGACCTGTTTCATACCCCCGTAGCGACTTCCCATCCCTGCTGCCAGGATCAAAAGTGTTGTATGCATATGCCTCTATTTATTCAATTAATAACAGACTGGTAAATGTACTTATCCCTTATTAGCTTTCCAAAAGCTGATAAAGGGATAAATAATTTGAGATATTTAATAAAAGATTAATTTTACCCCTTTCACCATGGACTAACTAAACTTCAAAATATCCTGTAATGAGCAACACAAGCAAAAACAAAGTAGGACCAGTGGTCCCTTTAATGATTGTTGGCGTCGTATTTTTCATGATTGGCTTTGGCGTAGGAATCAGCGGATTCCTTACCCCGGCATTGCGTTCAGCATTCAATCTGACCACCGGTCAATCTTACCTGGTTACTGCAGCCATATTCTCTGCATTTGTGATATTTGGCCGTCCGACAGGTTGGGTCATTAAAAAAATTGGTTACAGGAGGGCAATGATGATTGCCTTCTTCATTATGGCCCTGGGTATGTGGCTGTTTGTCCCCTCATCCAAAGCCATCAGCTTCCCGCTATTCCTGGTAGCACTTTTTGTTGGTGGAATGGGGAACACTCTTTTGCAGGGTGCAGTTAACCCTTATATCACAATCATTGGACCCCTGGATACTGCCGCTGTCCGTATGAGCCTCATGGGCATCATGAACAAAATGGCCTGGTGGATGGCTCCACTGTTCCTCGGACTGTTTATCGATCTTTCCAATGTGGAGGTAAATGATATTATCATGCCCTTCTATATAGTTACCGGGATCATGATCATACTGGGGATCTTTGTCTATTTCGCCCCGCTGCCCGAGGTCAAGGCCGAAGGTGAAGACGAGGAAGGAGCTACTGCAGAATCTTCATATGCTGCAGGAAAGACAAGCATCTGGCAATTTCCACACCTCCTGCTTGGTGTTTTTGCCCTCTTCCTGTATGTGGGTATTGAAACACTACCCATGGCCTCGATTATTGATTTTGCAAGAGCAACCTTCGGGGATGTACCCAACCTGCAAGGCTATTCCAAGTTTGTGACCATTGGCCTTGTGGCCGGATATATCTTTGGTGTAATTGCCATCCCAAGATTCGTCTCCCAGCAGAGGGCCCTGATTGGATTTTCCATCCTGGGAGTGATGTCAACCCTGCTTCTGATATACCTGCCGGCTCAGTATGCATTTTATGCCTTGCTGCTGGCCAGTTTCTCCAACTCGCTGATGTGGCCCGCCATCTGGCCCCTGGCCATGAAAGACCTGGGCAAATTCACCAAGGTTGGAGCTTCTTTCCTGGTTATGGCCATTGTAGGTGGAGCAGTTATCCCCCTTTTATTCGGAGTCATTGTGGATGCTGTAAAAACAACAGAACAGGCCGTGGTTGCAAATTACCAGACAGCCTACTGGATCATGGTACCATGCTATGTATTCATCCTCTATTTTGCTATTTCAGGATATAAAATCAGAACTAAATAACAATGAGTAAATTATATATAGGTGTAGATATTGGCGGCACCTCCATTGTAGCCGCCAGGTTTTCGGCAAGCGAGCTTCTCGAGAGCACAGATGTCCCCACTGGTGCTGACAGGCCAGCCGAGGAAATAATGGAATCGCTGTACGAGGCCATTGAGAGAGTAATGACCGATGATGTGGTGGGCATCGGAATAGGGATGCCCGGTTTTATGAATTCGGAAACAGGAGAGATCCTGCAGATCAATAACATCCCTTCTTTTAAAGGATTTCGCATTAAGCCTGCTGTGGAGAAGCGATTCAATCTTCCTGCCTTTCAGAGTAACGATGCCAATTGTTTTGCCCTGGGGGAAACCTATTATGGTGCTGGGAAAAAGTACAACACCCTGGTTGGTGTGACCCTGGGAACAGGATTGGGCGGAGGAATCATTATAGACCGGAAGATCCATACCGGGCTGATGGGTGGTGCCGGAGAGCTGGGATGCATTCCATTCCATGGAGGCATGGTGGAAGATATATGCAGCGCTGCGCTTTTCAAGAACAAGTACCAGAGCACCGGAGCTGAATTATACAAAAAGGCCAAGGCAGGCGACAAAGCTGCCCTGGCTGTGTTTGAAGAGCTGGGGCATAATATCGGCGAGTTTCTTGTCACTGCATTGTATGTCCTGTCGCCCGAAGCCATAGTGATCGGAGGTTCGGTATCGAATTCCTGGGACCTGATTAAGAAACCGATCCGTGAGAGAATGGAAGAAATTTACCTCGTCCCAATGATCAGCAGTAAAGTGGAACTTGTAAAAGCCGAGCTTGACAATGCCGGGCTATACGGTGCTGCTGCACTTTGTTTATCTCAAATGGATTAGAACTATGACTGTAGAAGAAATTGCCGGAAAATTTGCCACAGAAGGAAACATAGCCAAAGTGAATGATCATGGCGGGGGTCACATCAATGACAGCTACCGCCTGGTAAACACCAGTCCGGGACATCCGGATTACCTGCTGCAACGAGTCAATCACAATGTGTTCAAGGATGTTCCCCTTTTGATGCAAAACATGGTACTTGTAACGGATCATGTGAGAGCCAAAGTCCTTGAGGAAAGCCCGGGGGAAGTAGGAAGGCGTAATTTAACGATTATTCCTACCACCGATGGCAAACCCTATTTTAAGGATCCGGATGGCAATTTTTGGAGGGTACTTCGCTTTATCGAGGACCACCTGGTGTTCGACAGCACCACAGATCCGGCCATCGCCTATGAAGGAGCCAAGACTTTTGGTGCATTTTCTAAGATGCTGAACGACCTCCCGGCAGAAAAGGTGGGAACCGTTATTCCCGATTTCCATAATATGAAATGGAGACTTACTCAGCTGGAGGAAAGCATTCGTAAGGATGCAGCAGGTCGTCTGAAAGAGGTGAAAAAGGAGATAGACTATGTGGAATCCCGTTCCAAAATGATGCTTACCATACATGAACTTGGGGAAAAGGGGGCAATCCCCCTGCGGGTTACCCATAACGACACCAAAATTAGCAATGTATTGTTTGATACAAACAGCAAGGGACTGTGTGTCATAGACCTGGATACCATTCAACCAGGCTATGTGACTTCCGATTTTGGAGACGGTATCAGGACCCTGACCAATACCGGGGAGGAGGATGATCCCAACCTTGACAGGATCAGCATGGACCTGGAACTATATGAAGCTTTCGCTACTGGTTTCCTGGACTCAACCAGGGATATCCTTTCAGATACCGAAAAGGATGCTCTGGTCTATGCCGGACTGCTTTTTCCTTACATGCAGGCAGTACGTTTCCTGATCGATTACCTGGATGGAGACACCTACTATAAAGTCAAAAATCCGGAGCATAACCTGGTAAGGACCTGGGCTCAGTTGAAGCTGACCCAGGATGGTGAAGCACAGATGGAGGATATGAAGCGGATCATCAAAAATCTTTCATGATCCGCCAATGATAGTTGAGCTTATACACGACAAGTCTGATGCTCCCCTGAAAACGGAGCATCCCATTTCGAACCAGAACTGGGTAGAGGCTCCTGATGTAGATGTTGCTTTTTCCATCAGGCACGACGGGACTTCTATCTACCTATATTACCAGGTGGATGAGCCCCAGGTTCGCGCAGTCAATACCGGGTTTAATTCCCCGGTCTGGGAGGATAGCTGTGTGGAATTCTTCCTTTCTTTCGGCGGAGATGATGGCTACTACAATTTTGAGATCAACGCCATTGGAACGGTTCTGGGGGCCTTTGGCATTGACCGACATAAACGAATCCCTTTACCGGACAGCCTCCTGAGGCTAATTGAAACGAATCCATCCCTGGGACGGAAGCCTATCAATAACCTGGAACAGCGGACCTCCTGGAACATGCAGCTTGTTATTCCGCTCAAGGTTCTCCACTTTTCGAAGGTAAAGAATCTTTCGGGAGTTGATGCACATGCGAATTTTTACAAATGCGGTGACAAACTGGAGCAGCCTCATTTTCTCTCCTGGAAACCGGTGCTTAGCTCAACTCCGGATTTTCATACACCTCGATATTTCGGACAACTCTCCTTTCTGTAATTTCCGGGCCTGATGGGTAAGACAGCGGAACAGCTTCAATCTGAAAAGCTATTTAAGAAGATCTGTCGCAAAATGGGTACGACCATGCGGGACCATTCCATGATCGTCGAAGGGGATCATGTACTTGTGGGACTGTCGGGAGGAAAAGACTCTATGATACTGCTTGAAGCGCTGGCAGAACGGATGCGCTCACTTCCTTTCGACTTCAGCCTTTCAGCGGCACACGTTGATGCAACTGGCATTGGCTATAAAATCGACAGGGAGCAATTGACTGCCTTTTGCGAGAAACTGGAAGTACCTCTCCACTATCGCACTATCGAACCAGACCTTCAGAAAGATCCTTCAAAAGCAGCCTGCTTCATATGTTCCTGGCAGCGTCGAAAAGAGCTTTTTGACCTTACCAGGGAATTAAACTGCAATAAACTGGCGCTGGGTCATCACCGTAATGACGCAGTTGAGACTCTCCTGATGAATATGATCTACCATGGCTCTATCAGCTCCCTCCCA